>JAYSCC010000426.1:0-3478 GCA_041915065.1 Zavarzinia sp. | reverse complement strand
ACGCTCGACCTGTGTAATCTGCTCGCGCAGGCCCTGGCTACGGCCTTCCAGGACGGCGATGCGGTCCTGGGCGACCTGCAAGCTCTCCTCGCCGTGCCAGCGTTCGATGGTGGCATGGGCGAGTTCGAGGGAGAGCTGTTCGGCTTCGGTCGCCGCAGCGGCACGGGCGCCGGCGGCGGCATCCGCTTCGCCCATCAGGCGGTTCGCGGTGGTGCGCGCCTCGTCCCGTTCGCGGGTGCGGAGCGCCAGTTCCTTGTCCACGTTCTGGCGCGAGGCGAGGGCGATCCGCCGTTCCTCTTCCAGGGCTGCGACCTGCTGGCGCAGGCGCCGGGCCTCGGTATCGCGCGACGCCATGTCCTGGCGGAGCTGGGCCAGTTCGGCCGCGCTGGCATCCAGCAACTGCTGTTCGAAGATGGTGCGCAGGCTGGCATGGCCGACCCAGGCGAGCCCCGCTAGGCCGAGCGCCAGGGCCGAAACCTGCATCCCGCGCGACAGGCGCAGCCAGCGCACGCCCCAGGGATCGCGGACCGCGATCTCGCGCGGCGCGAACCACGACCGGCGCGAGGGCAGGGGGCGTTGCCTGGTGTCCTGCGACATGGGCTATGACGATGTGTGACGATCGAACATGCCCCGATTGGCACCAGAACGGGGTTTGTTGTCAACCTCGCAGGCTGTCGCAGCGCGGAGCAATCACGAAAGCGTCACACCCCGTGCGTGTCACGCCAGGGCGCGCACGGCCTCCAGCACCGCCTCGACATGGCCGGCCACCTTCACCTTGTGCCAGACCTTGGCGATCTTGCCGCTGCCGTCGATCAGGAAGGTTGCCCGCTCGATGCCGAAATATTTCCGGCCGTAGAGGCTCTTCTCGACCCAGACGCCGTAATCCTCGGTCACCTTGCCGTCGATGTCGGCGCCGAGCGCCACCTTGAGCGCATGCTTGGCGGTGAATTTGTCGTGGGCGGCGACGCTGTCGCGGGAGACACCGACCACTGCGGCACCGGCCGCCTCGAAATCGGCCAGCCGCTCGGTGAAGCCGATCGCTTCCTTGGTGCAGCCCGAGGTGTCGTCCTTCGGGTAGAAATAGAGGACCAGCGCCCGGCCCTTGAAATCGGCCAACGACAGGCTGCCGCCGCCACCGGCGGGCAGGGTGAAGGCGGGGGCCTTGTCACCGGGTTGCGGGGCCTTGCTCATGTCGGATCCTCCAGGGGCAGAAGGGCGCCGGTGCCGGCACCGCTGCCCGGAACATAGGCTGTGGTGGGATCGCCGACCAGTGCCGCGAAGAGCTTGCGGATCGCCGGCTGGCGCGCCGCCAGGGCGGCTTCGAGGGCGGCGAAATCGGCGAGGCCGGCGCGCCTGGCGAGCAGCGCCTTGAGGGCGGCGGGGGCGCTCGCCGGCTCGAAGCCGTCGCCGGCGGTCAGGCGCAGCAAGGCGGAGAGCCCGGCCTGGAGGTCGAGCCCCCGGCTCAGTACCGCCGCCGCCTCGGACGGCAGGACGCCCGCCTTGGCCAGGCGGTCGATCATGGCCAGGGTCGCGGTCGGCAGGGGTCCGTCTAGAGTCCGGGCGGCGATCGCCATATGGGCCTGAGCGATGAATTCGATGTCCACCAGGCCGCCCGGCGCCAGCTTCAGGTCGAAGCCGCCTTGGGGCGGGCGGTCCTTGTCCATGCGGCCACGCATCGCCGCCATATCGCCGGTGACCCGGGCGGCGTCGCGGGCGAGCCGCTTGCTGGCGTCCAACGCTGCCTCGACACGATCGGCGAAATCGCCGCCTTCGGCCGCGACCAGGCGGGCCCGGGTCAGGGCCAGATGCTCCCAGGTCCAGGCTTCGCCGCGGTAGTAGTGCTCGAAGGCGGTCAGCGTCGGCACCAGTGGGCCCTTGCTGCCGGCGGGGCGGAGCGCCACGTCGACCTCATAGAGGCTGCCCTCCGCGGTCAGGGCCGAGAGGGCGGCGATCAGGCGCTGGCCGAGGCGCGTGTAATAGAGCCCGGGGGTGAGCGGCTTCGGCCCGTCCGAGCCCTGGCTGCCGTCGGGCACGGCGAAAAGGAAGACCAGGTCGAGGTCCGAGGTCAGCGTCAATTCCCGCCCGCCCAGCTTGCCGAAACCGAGCACGGCGAAACCGCCGCCGGGCACGCGGCCGTGGGCCAGGGCGAAATTCTCGGTCACGGTAGCGACCAGGCGCTCGATCACCGCCTCGGCGATCAGGGTGAAGGCTTCCGCCGCGGCCTTGGGTGCGATCAACCCGCGCAGGAGCTGGATGCCGATGCCGAAGCGGCGGTCCGCAGTCCAGCGCCGCACCCCGTCCAGCAGGTCCTGGTAATCGGTGACGTCGCAGAAGGCGGTTTCCATGTCGGCGCGGAGCTTTGCCGCGTCGTCGATCGGGCGGAGTGCTTCGCCGCCCACCACGGCATCGAGCAGGCCGGGCCGGCGGCCCAGGGTCTCGGCTAGCAGGGGCGCGGTGCCCATGATTTCGGCCAGGAGGTCGAGCAGGCTCCGATTGGCGTCGAGCAGGGAGAAGAGTTGCACGCCGGCCGGCAGGCGCGACAAGAACTGATCGAAGCGGACGAGGGCTGCATCCGGCTCGCCGGTCTTGACGAAGGCGGCGAGCAGCACCGGGGCCAGCCCCTCCACGAGCGCCCGTGCCCGCTCCAGCCGGAAGCAGCGATAGCGCCCGATCCGCCAGCCCGACAGGATGCCGGCGGCCCGCTCCGCCTCCTTGAAGCCGGCCGCCGAGAGCTGGGTGGCGAGACCTGCTTCGTTGGCCGCCAGGACCTCGATCGGGCCCTCGGGCGGTGGTGTCTCGCTGCCACCGAAAAGCCCGGTGAAGCGGCGCTGGATCGCCGCCAGATGGCCGAGCAGGGCGCTGCGGAACTCACCCTCGTCGGCATAGCCCATGAAGCGGGCGAGTTTCGGGATCGCCGATGGATCGCCGGGCATCTGGTGAGTCTGGGCGTCGTCGACCATCTGGAGCCGGTGCTCGAGATGGCGGAGGAAGCAATAGCCTTCGGCGAGTGCCGCGCGGTCGCCGTCGTCGAGCCGGCCGAGCGCGACCAGGCGGTCGAGCATGGCGAGCGTCGCCGGCTCGCGCAGTTGCGGTTCCCGCCCGCCGGCGATGAGCTGCTGGATCTGGACGAAGAATTCGACTTCGCGGATGCCGCCCGGGCCGAGCTTCACGTCCTGGCCTTCGACCGCGATCGGGCCGTGGCCGTGGTGCTCGCGGATCCGCTCCTTCATGCGCTGGAGGTCGCGCACGGCGACGAAATCCAGGTGCTTCCGCCAGATGAAGGGGCGGATCGACTGCAGGAAGGCGCGCCCGGCGGCGAGATCGCCCGCGACCGGCCGGGCCTTGATCATGGCCGCCCGTTCCCAGTTCTGCCCCAGGCTCTGGTAATAGATTTCGGCCGCATCGGTCGAAAGGGCGACGGGCATGGCGCCGGGATCGGGCCGGAGCTGCAGGTCGACCCGGAAGACATAGCCGTCCG
>JAYSCC010000425.1:0-3503 GCA_041915065.1 Zavarzinia sp. | reverse complement strand
CACTTGCGGCCGCGGACGACATAGCGGTCGCCCTTCTTGGTCGCCGTGGTCAGCATCATCGACGGGTCGGAGCCGGAGCCCGGATGCGGCTCGGTCATCACGAAGGAGGAACGCACTTCGCCCCGCACGATGGGCATGAGCCAGCGTTCCTTCTGCGCCCCCGCCAGCACCTTTTCGAGCACCATCATGTTGCCGTCGTCGGGGGCGGCCGAGTTGAACACCACGGGCCCGAAGATCGAGCGGTTCATCTCTTCGTAGCAGGCCGCCATGCCGACCTTGCTCAGGCCCTGGCCGCCGGTCTCGGGGCGGAGCTGCAGGCACCACAGGCCCTCGGCGCGGGCCCTGGCGCGGAGAAGGGCCAGGGCTTCGTCGTTGATGTTCTCATGGGCGTCGAAATTGGCCCGGTCGGCTTCCGCCGGCAGGATTTCCTCTTCGACGAAACGGGCGATCCGGGCCCGGAAATCCTCTTCACGCGCCGGCAGGGTGAAATCCATCGCGACATCCTCCATTTTTCTATCGAGCGCCCGTTCGATTTTATTAGACTTGAAGTCGCCGCGCGGCAAGGCTTCCCTTAGTACCCGCGGAAAGAGAATGGCAATGGCGACACGCATGGCCCTGCAGGCCGAATTCAGCAACGAGGCTCTGTGCCGCTCGATCCTGGAACGCCACCACGCCACGATCGCAGTGCAGAAGCCGGATTTCGCGCTCCGCAAGCTCGAGGTGATCGTCGCCGCTGCCCTGAAACTGTCCAACCGCTCGGGCTTCCAGGCGATGTCGCTGCGCGAGCTGGCGCGCGCCTCCGGCGTCTCCATGGGCGGGCTCTATGCCTATTTCGACAGCAAGACCACCTTGCTGAAGATGATTCTGGGCGAGGTCGTCGCCGCGGTCGACAAGGCGCTGTCGCAGCCGCCGGAAGACGTCCTGGCGGATCCGGTCGCCCATCTCGGCTGGCTGATCGAAACCCATGTCCGGTTGAGCGAGGTGATGCTGCCCTGGTTCGCCTTCTCCTTCATGGAGGCGAAGAATTTCCCCCCCGCCGAGCGGCGCATGGCGATCGACAGCGAGGAATTGACGGAAGGCTTCCTGGCCCGGGCGATCGACGCCGGCATCGCCAGCGGCCGCTTCCGCCCCGACACCTCGCCGCTGCTACCGACCCTGATCAAACCGATGCTGCAGGATTGGTATGTCAAACGTCCCAAATACCAGCGCCGCAAGGTGACGATCGAGCAATATGTCGCCGCCGTGCGGGAGGTCGCCCTGGCCGCTTGTCTGTCCTGAGACAATGCTCATGGGATCGGTAAGGAATCACTCTCGTGGCGAGAATGGTGCACCCGGCGAGATTCGAACTCACGACCTCTGCCTTCGGAGGGCAGCGCTCTATCCAGCTGAGCTACGGGTGCACTGGCGGAGGCGCGGACAATAGCCGAAGCCTCGGAGCCGGGCAACCCTGTCGAAAGCCGTCGCGGGGCGGTGGACAGGGGATTAGGCTGCGCTAATATCCGGCCGCGTTCAGGAGATGGATCTGCCATGGCGAGCGAAGCGCCCGAAACCAAGGAAGTCGAAACCCCGATCGTCGCCTGCGACGGCGGCGAAGGCGCGCTGGGCCATCCGCGCGTCTATCTGAACATGGAAGGCAAGGGCGAGATCCAGTGCCCCTATTGCGGCCGGCTCTACCTCCTGAAGGGCGGCGCCCACGCCCATGCCCACTGAGGCAGGCAGCCCGGCCGGCGCCGGAAAAGAGGGCGAGCACCTCTATCTGGTCGACGGCTCGGGCTATATTTTCCGCGCCTATCATGCCCTGCCGCCGCTGACCCGGGCCGACGGCACGCCGGTCAACGCCGTCCTCGGCTTCTGTAACATATTGGCCCGCTTCCTCGCCGATGTCGGCGACGGCGACCGGCCGACCCATCTGGCCGTGGTTTTCGATGCCGCGCGGAAGACCTTCCGGAACGATCTCTATCCCGAGTACAAGGCTCATCGCCCGCCGGCCCCGGAAGACCTGGTGCCGCAATTCGCCCTGATCCGCGAGGCGACCAAGGCCTTCAACGTGGCGTCGCTCGAACTCGAAGGCTTCGAGGCGGACGACGTCATCGCCACCCTGGCCGCCCAGTGCCGGGCGCGGGGGGCGCGCTGCACTATCGTCTCCTCCGACAAGGACCTGATGCAGCTGGTCGGCGGCCCGGTCGAGATGATGGACCCGGTGAAGGTCAAACGGATCGGCATTCCCGAGGTCCTGGAGAAATTCGGCGTCGGGCCCGAGAAAGTGGTCGACGTTCAGGCCCTGATGGGCGATTCGACCGACAATGTCCCGGGCGTGCCCGGCATCGGCCAGAAGACCGCGGCCGAATTGATCAATACCTACGGCGACCTCGACACGCTGCTGGCCCGCACGGGCGAGATCAAACAGCCCAAGCGGCGCGAGAACCTGGAAACCCACGCCGACCTCGCCCGCCTCAGCCGCGAATTGGTGCGCCTGAAGGCCGACGTGCCCCTGGCCGAGGGTTTCGAGGATCTCGCCGTCCGCCCGCTGGACGGGGCGCTGCTGCTGCCCTTCCTCGAAGAGAACGATTTCCGCAGCCTGAAGAACAAGCTGGGCGCGCGCCTGGCCGCGCCGCTGATGGGCACGGCGAATCGCGCCGCCGATGCGATCGCGGTGCCGCCACCACCGGCCGCCGCCACGACGGCAGAAGCGGCTTACGAGACGGTGAGCACGCTCGCCGCCCTCGACGGTTGGATCGCCCGCGCCTTCGCCGCCGGCCAGGTCGCCTTCGATACCGAGACGACCTCGCTCGACGCCATGCAGGCCGAACTGGTCGGATTCTCCCTTTCCGTCGAGGCGGGCAAGGCCTGCTATGTCCCACTGCGCCATCGCCCGCGCGGTGGCCTGGCGCTCGACGGTGCGGTGCCGGACCAGATCCCCTTCGAGGCGGCGCTCGACCGGCTGAAGCCCCTGCTCGCCGCCGACGACGTGCTGAAGATCGGGCAAAACCTGAAATACGACATGCTGGTGCTGCGTAAATACGGCGTGACCATCACGCCGGTCGACGACACCATGCTGATCTCCTACGCCCTCGAAGGCGGCGCCCACGGCCACGGCATGGACGAGCTGGCGGGCCTGCACCTCGGCCTGGAGACGGTGAAATACGACGCGGTTACCGGCACCGGCAAGGACCGCATCGGCTTCGACGAAGTGGCGATCCCGGACGCCACCCGTTACGCGGCGGAAGATGCCGACGTCACCCTTCGCCTGCACCAGGCTCTGAAACCCCGGCTGTTCCGCTCCCATGTCGCCACCGTCTATGAGACGCTGGAACGCCCGCTGTCGCCCGTGCTGATCGAGATGGAAGCGGCGGGCGTGCTGGTCGACCGGGCGGAACTGGCCCGCCTGTCGGCCGATTTCGCCGGCCGCATGGCGGAGATGGAGCAGGACCTCTACCGCCTGGCCGGGCGGAGTTTCAACGTCGGCAGCCCCAAGCAATTGGGCGAGATCCTGTTCGACGAGA
>JAYSCC010000424.1:0-3506 GCA_041915065.1 Zavarzinia sp. | reverse complement strand
CGGAGGTCCTGCTCGGCACTCACGACTTCACGAGCTTCCGGGCGACGGAATGCCAGGCCAAATCGCCGGTGAAGACGCTGGATCGCCTGACGGTGGAAGCCTTCGGCGACGAGATCCAGATCGGGGCGAGTGCCCGCTCCTTCCTGCACAACCAGGTGCGCATCATGGTCGGCACGCTTCGTCTCGTGGGCGAGGGCAAATGGACGCCCGCCGATGTCGCCGCGGCGCTCGAGGCGCGGCACCGGACCGCGGCCGGGCCGACAGCGCCGGCCGAAGGTCTCACCCTGATTGGCGTCGATTACCCCTGAGCCCGCCTTTTTGCTCACCCGCTGCAACGGCGGGCGGGCTTCGGTGTTACTTCCGATGTGCTATCCGCGGAGGTTCACCATGAAGACCCGCACTCCGATCATCTTTTCCCTGGTCCTGACGTTGCTGGCGCCGACCGTCGCTCTGGCCGACAACGGCCACGGCGGCGGCAGTGGCCAGCCGCCCTATCCGCCGGGCCAGCAGCCGCCCGCCCGCGGCCACGGCGATCAAGGCCATCACAACAACGGCCATCAGGACTACGGCCGTCACGATAACGGCCGCCGTGGCGCGCCGCGCACCGTGGTGATCGAAGAGCATCATCACCGCGACGCGGACGTCTGGTTCCGTGCGCATCCGAGCTGGTACCGGCCGGTGCCGGTCGAGATCGAGCGCGAAGTGATCGTGAACCGCTATCTGCCGCGCGGCTAGTACCACCGGCCGCCGGTGGTGATCGTCGACATGCTGCCGCCGCCGCCGCCGGGCTATGCCTATTTCACCGTGGGCGAGCGGGTCGTGCTGGCCGCCATCGCGACCGGCCTGATTGCCCAGATCATCTTCGGTGGCCCCTGATCCGGCTACTGGACACGGCGCGGAACCTGCGGGACTGCGCCGTGTTCGGCTTGCGAGAATTCGAGCGAGGACATGATGCCCGAGAACACCCGCACCAAGATCGCCTGGTCGAGCGCCGCCGTCGTGGTTGCCGCCTGTCTGTTGGTGGTCACGCCCGGCGCGGCCAAGAACAACGGCAATGGTAATGGCAATGGCCACGGCCATGGCCAGGGTGGCGGCGAAACGGTGGTGCCGGTGCCGAGCGTGCCGTCCGTCACCATCCTGTTCCCGTCGTCCGACCGGCAGCTGATTTCCAACTACTACCTGCGCAATTCGGGTTCGGTCGCCGATCTGCCGCCGGGTCTCCGGCGCCAGCTGGTGACGCGCGGGCATCTGCCGCCGGGCCTCGCCAAGAAGGCGCTGCCGCCCGGTCTCTCGTCCCAGCTCTCGCCGGTGCCTGCCGGTTACGAACGTATGATCGCAGGGCCCGACGTTCTTCTCGTCGAAATCGCGACCGGCCTCATCGTCGACATCCTGCGCGACGTCGTGCGCTGATCGGCGTGGAACCGGTCGCGTCGCGATACGTTGATAGGTCATGGCATCGCAAAGGATGAAGGCCATGCGTTTCGTGAAGTCCCTCTCGGTCGTCGGCCTCGTTGCCGCCTTGCTGGCGCCCGTCGCGGCGTCCGCCCGCGGCTGGGAAGACGACGATGGTCCCCGTGGGTACCCCTACGGTTACAACGGCCATCATGGCCACGATGGCGATCGGGGCCGCGACTGGGATCGTGGCGACTATCGCTATGGCCCGCCGCCGCGCTACGTCTATGCGCCGCCCCCGCCGCCGCGTCCGGATCCGCGCGCCTATGCCCGTGGTTTCGATGACGGCGTGCGCTTTGCCGACCGTGACCGCGACTATGTCCGTGGCTGGTATCGCCGTTATCCGAGCTACTACCGCCCAGTGCCGCCGGCCTATTACGTGCGGCCCGCGCGCGGCGCCTATATCGTGCCCGGCTATTACGAGCCGCTGCCGCCGCCCGTGGTGGCCGGCTGGCGCCCGCTGCCTCCGGGCTATGGCTATTATTCGGTCGGGACCGACGTCGTGATCGCGGCGGTGGCGACCGGCCTGATCCTGGACGTCATCCTGGGCGGACGTTGAGCCCGCCCAGCACGTAAAAAGCCCGGGGGCGGGCGCTGAGCCCGCCAGCAAAAAAAATAGGGGGCGGGCGTCGAGCCTGCCTCTCAGGCGCTGAGGACCAGACTGGCGGCGATCGACCACATGACCAGGGCGATCGCCGTATCCAGCACCCGCCAGGCCGCCGGCCGGGCGAACAGCGGCGCCAAAAGCCGCGAGCCGAAGCCGAGGCCATAGAACCAGACGCAGGAGGCGACGGCGGCGCCGACGCCATAGGCGAGCCGCGCCATCCCCTCGAAACGCCCCGACAGACCACCGAGCAGGACCACCGTGTCGAGATAGACATGGGGGTTCAAGAAGGTGAGGGCGAGGCAGGTGGCGACGGCGGCCTTCAGGCTCAGCACTTGGCCGCCACCGGCCAGCAGGGCTGCGGGATGCAGCGCCCGCTTCAGGGCGAGCGCGCCATAGACCGCCAGGAAGGCGGCCCCCACCAGCGAGATGACGCGGAGCGTGTCGGGCATGGCCTGGATCACGCTGCCGAGCCCGGCGACCCCGGCCCCGATCAACAGCGCGTCCGAAAGAAAGCAGCTCGAGGCGATCGGCAGCACATGCTGCCGCACCAAGCCCTGGCGCAGCACGAAGGCGTTCTGCGCCCCGATCGCGACGATCAGGCTGGCGCCCAGCAGGAAGCCCTGCAGGGCCGGTCCGAACAAATCGTCCATCTCAGCGTTTCGCCCCGCCGCCGACGGCGCCGCTGGCGAGCGCGACGCCGATGGTGCCGAGCACGAGGCCGGCGCTCTCCCAAAGGCCGGGCCATTCGCCCAGCACCGGCATGGCGAGCAGGACCGAGGTGGCCGGCACCAGGGCCGAGAGGGCGGCCGTGCGCGAAGCACCCAGATAGGTGATCGCGGTCGAGAAGCAGAGCAGGGAGACGATCGACGTGACGATGCCCTGGAAGCCCGCCTGGGTGGCGATCTGGCCCCAGCTCAGCGTGTCGACATGGGGCGTCAGCACCAGGAGATAGACCGGCAGATAAAATGTGGCGGAGACCACGGCGACGATCGCCGTCGTATGCAGGGGATCGAGCCCGAAGCGCCGCGCCAGCACCGTATAGGTGGCCCAGAACAGGGCGCTCACCACGAACATGGCATCGCCGGTCAGGACATTGTCTCCCGCCGGGGCATTCAGGCCGGATTCGACCAGCAGGATCACGGCAGCTGCCAGGATGAGGCCATAGCCCCCGACCCGGAGCGCGGTGAAACGCTCGCCGAGCGTAAGGCGCGCCAGCACCGCGGTCGCCAGCGGCACGCCGCAGCAGATCAGGACGCCCGAATGGGAAACCGGGGCATAGGCATGGCCGCCGGCGCCGAGCAGGACATAGGGCGCCCCGGCACCGCCAGCGAGGCCGAGGATGCCGAAGACGCCGAGCCGGCGGAGCGGCAGCCCCTTCTTCACCAGGACCGGCAGAAGGACGAGGCCGGCGGTGGCGAAACGGAGCGCCACCAGGTCGGTCACCGCC
>JAYSCC010000423.1:0-3518 GCA_041915065.1 Zavarzinia sp. | reverse complement strand
GATGTCACCCAATGCCTTGTGCAGGTGTTCGAGCTGGACGACATAGTCGGCGACGGCACCGGAGAGGGCCGCGGCCGCCGTGCCGGCCAGGATCAGGACGGCGATCCAGGGCAGCAGCGGGCTCCGCTCGCCCATCGCCCGCCGCTCCAGCCGCAGTACGCGGCCGAGCCAGCGCGATGCCGCTTCGAGCGAAGGCCGGGGCAGGCGCAGCATGCTGCCGCGCGGGGCGAAGGCGGCCATCAGCAGGCGCGCGGCCAGCGCCGCGATCACCGTATAGCCGGCGAAGACGTGGATGCCGTAGGAATCCTCGCCGCCCGAAAGATAGGCGGTGAGAAAGGCGCCGCTCATCACGGCATGGAAGCCGAGCAGCAGGGTGATGGCGCCGGGCCGGCGCTTGCGGTCAGTCGTCGCCATGGTCGGAAACTCCGGCGACGATGTCGGTCAGACTGGCCGGGCCGTAACGCCAGGCCTGATAGCCGCCGCCCAGGACGGCGACGCACAGGGCCATAGCCAGGCCCTGCAGGATCATCTTCTTCAGCATGTTGCCTCTCATGCCCGTTGATGTTGGGCATGATGGCGAGGCGGCGCTGAGCGAAGGCTGAACGCGCCGTTCAGCCCCCGTTCATGCGGAAAATCTCAGCGGCCGTTGCGGCGTGCGGCCAGGGCGCGGGCCGGTTCGTCGGTCACCACGGCGTCGGCGCCGAGATTGAAGGCCCGGTGATAGGCGGCGATGGCGGCCCGGCGCGGCAGCACCGGATTGTCGGCATCGGCAAAGCCGCCGACGAAGAGCATCAGCCCGGCCGCCTTGGCATTGCCGACCAGGGCGGGCACCGGCGCGCCCTCGCCGAGGCCGCCCAGGGTGTCCTGCACGTCGACCAGCACGGCATCGGCGAAATTGCGCACCGTGCGCAGGCCGTCGGCGGTGGCGTAATCGGCGAAGCTGCGGCGGTCGCCGGTCTGGGCGGCATCGGCCGGCCGGCTGCTCGGCGTGCCCAACACGAAGACGCGGCGGCCCTGGAGCCCGCCCAGGCGGGCGAAGCTGGAGGGCTCGCTCGAGCCGATCAGCACGTCCGGCGAGGCGGCGAAACCGTATTTCTGCAGCGTGCTGATCAGGCGCGGTTCCATCGGGCGGCCGCGGGCGGCATGGACCTGGGTGTCATGCAACACGATCAGCAGGCCGATCGTGCGCCGCCGCTCGCTCTGCCGGCGCTCGACCAGGACCAGCAAATCTTCCAGGATCGGGGCCGAGAACATGCCGTCGAAGGAATTGTCGCGGCCCGGAATGGTCTGCCGCGCGGTCAGGCGGGCGTAGTCCTGATAGGTGGTGAAATCGATCGGGAAGCCGACCGGTGCCGGCTCGCCCTTGATCGGGCCGGGTGGGGTCAGCACGCTCGCCGCATTGGTGGTGGCCGCCAGGTTGCGGTCGGTCCGGATCACCAGGACGCCGTCGAAGGTCTGGTAGACGTCGACTCGGAGACTGTCGGCGCCCTGCAGAATGGCGAGGTCGAAGGCCGCCAGCGTCGCTTCCGGGAAAGTGATGGCCGTGCCGTCGCGCGCGATCACCTCCGGCTGGCCCGCCTGGGCGGCGGAGCCGGCGCCCAGCGCCGCACCCGCCGCGAGCAGGCCGGCGATCAGCAGACGTCGCACC
Source organism: Zavarzinia sp. (assembly GCA_041915065.1). Taxonomy (GTDB): domain Bacteria; phylum Pseudomonadota; class Alphaproteobacteria; order Zavarziniales; family Zavarziniaceae; genus Zavarzinia. The sequence continues at coordinate 1,870 of JAYSCC010000423.1, read as the reverse complement.
ATGACCATTCTCCCGAAGCCCTTAACCATGCGCAGGACCTTAGCCGACTGCTGCCCGGCATTGAAGGGGAAGCGCGGGATCTTTCGTCGCGGGAGCGGGGGGGCTGGGGACGCGCAGCAAGGAAATTGCGAGATGATGGCGTCATTCTTGCGTTTGTTTGTTGCAATGGCGCGACAGGTTTGCAAACTCCCGCCCCATGTGCCGCGGCCTGCGCAGCCGGGGACCAAGAAAATCGAGGGAGAGCAGGGCATGAAGCCGCCATTCCGCAAGATCAACTACCTGTCGAACGACCTCGAGGTCACCCGGCGCGACAACGGCGAAATGCTGCTGCGACTCGGCCACGAACTCGCCGACTACGACCGCAACATGCTGGTGCCGCTGCATAAATGGGCGGCGGCCGAGCCGGACACGCTGTGGCTCGCGCAGCGCGGGCCGGACCGCGACTGGCGCAAGGTCACCTACGGCCAGGGCCTCGCCTATGTGAATGCGATCGCCGCCGCCATGCTGGCACGCGGGCTCGGCCCCAGCGACGCCGTCATGGTGCTGTCGGGCAATTCGATCGAACACGCCCTGGTCATGTATGGCGCGATCGCCGCCGGCGTGCCGGTCAGCTCGATCAGCCAAGCCTATTCACTGATGTCGCTCGACCATGCGAAGCTCGTCTACGTCTTCGACCTGATCAAGCCGAAGGTGATCTTCGTGCAGAACGGCCGCTTCTTCGAGGCGGCGCTGACCAAGCTGAACCTCGACGGGGTCGAGGTCGTCTATGCGAGCGACGCGCCGGGCTCGATCCCGGCGACCGATTTCGCCGACCTGCTGCAAACCCCGGTCGGCCCCGAAGTGGCGGCCGCCTACGAGCGCCTCGGACCCGATTCGGTCTGCAAATATCTCTTCACCTCGGGCTCGACCGGCATGCCCAAGGCGGTGGTCAACACCCACCGGATGCTGTGCGCCAATGCCAAGATGGCGCAGATGCTGGTGCTCGACCAGGCCGCCTGGCGCGCTGCGGAAGGGGCGCCTGTAGTGGTCGATTGGCTGCCCTGGAGCCACACCTTCGGCGGCAACGCCAATCTCCACGGTGTTCTTTGCAACGGCGGCAGCCTCTATATCGACGACGGCCGCCCCCTGCCCGGCCTGTTCGACGAGACCCTGGCGAACCTCCGCGAAATCTCGCCGACCACCTATATGAATGTGCCCGTCGCCTTCTCCATGCTGCTCTCGGCCATGGAAAAGGACGAGGACATGGCCAGGACCTTCTTCAAGAAATTGAAGTTCTGCGCCTATGGCGGCGCCGCCCTGAGCCAGGACCTGTGGGAGCGTTTCCAGGTGCTGGCGATCCGCATCACCGGCGAACGCGTCATTTTCACCACCGGCTGGGGTTCGACCGAAACCGCCCCGGTGGCGACCAGCGTGTTCCGCGAGAGCGAGCGGGTCGGCATGATCGGCCTGCCCCTCCCGGGTGTCGACCTGAAGCTGGTGCCGAACGGCGCCACCTACGAGGTCCGCGTGCGCGGGCCGCTGGTCACCCCCGGTTATTACCAGGAGCCGGCCAAGACTGCGGAAGCCTTCGACGAGGAAGGTTTCTACCGGATCGGCGACGCCGCCAAATTCCTGGATCCCGAGCATCCGGAACTGGGCCTGGTGTTCGACGGCCGCGTGGCCGAGGACTTCAAGCTCGACACCGGCACCTGGGTCCAGGCCGGGCGGCTCCGCGTCGAAGTCGTGGGGGCGGCGTCCCCGGCGATCCAGGATGCGCTGATTTGCGGCCACGACCGCAAATATGTCGCCGTACTGGCTTGGCCCAATTGGGTCGGCCTGCCCAAGGTGGTGACCGACGAGGCGGCGCAGGGCTCGCTCGAGACCATGCTGA
>JAYSCC010000422.1:0-3519 GCA_041915065.1 Zavarzinia sp. | reverse complement strand
AGGTCGAGCCGCGGGCCGGCCTGAAGCGCTTCCTCGACACCCATAAGGGTGAGGCCGGCATCATCTATTGCATGAGCCGCGCCAAGGTCGAGACCATGGCGGAATGGTGCGTCGACCAGGGTTACCCGGCCCTGCCCTATCATGCCGGCCTCGACCGCGAGATCCGGGCCAAGAATCACGACCGCTTCATCAAGGAAGAGGGCGTGATCATGGTCGCCACCATCGCCTTCGGCATGGGCATCGACAAGCCGGACGTCCGCTTCGTCGTCCACCTCGACCTGCCGAAGACGATCGAAGCCTATTACCAGGAGACCGGCCGCGCCGGGCGCGACGGCCTGCCCTCGGAAGCCCTATTGTTCTATGGCATCGAGGATGTCGCGCGGCTGCGCCAGCTCATGGCCGGATCGGAGGCGGCGGAATCCCACAAGCGGGTCGAGCGCAGCAAGCTCGAAGCCCTGCTCGCCTTCTGCGAGACGGCGCGCTGCCGCCGCCAGGTCCTGCTCGGTTACTTCGGCGAGACCGAAACCAAGCCCTGCGGCAATTGCGATACCTGCCTCCACCCGGTGAAGACCCGGGACGGCACGATCGAGGCGCAGAAGGCGCTCTCCTGCATCTACCGCACGGGCGAGCGTTTCGGTGCCATGCATGTGATCGACGTGCTGATGGGCCACGAGACCGAGAAGGTGAAATCCCTCGGCCACGACCAGATCAAGACTTTCGGCGCCGGCCGCGACCACAGCAAGGAGAGCTGGCGCGGCACGCTCCGCCAATTGGCCGCCCTTGGCCTGATCGAAGTGGATCTGGAGCGTCATGGCGCCCTGGTCTTGACCGAGGAAGCCCGCCCGGTGCTGCGCGGTGAGCGCAAGGTCGAACTGCGCGACGATCCGGTGACGCCGACGGTGAAGAGGAGCAGCCGGCGCAGCAGCGCCGCCGCCGACCGCCCGGCCATGGACAGCGCCGACGGCTCCCTCTTCGCCGCCTTGCGCGCGCTTCGCCTCGAACTCGCGCGGGAACAGGGCGTGCCGCCCTATGTGATCTTCCACGACACGACGCTCTACGAACTCGCCGCACGCCGCCCGCTCGACCACCTGAGCTTCGCCGCCGTCCCCGGCGTCGGCCATGCCAAGCTGGAACGCTACGCCGATCGTTTCATCGACGTGATCGAACACTTCGACGATTGAGGCCGGGACGGTCGCCGGCTACTTCCGGCGCATCGCGTCCAGCAGGGCCGCGCCCAGGCTGCCTTGTTGTGGCTTTTCCTCGCGGCGGGGCGGCGGCATCGGGCCGCGGCGCTGTTCGGGGCGGGGTGCCTCGCGCGAAGGTGCCGCATCCTTCCGCATCGAGAGGGAGATCCGCTTCCGCTTCACGTCGACTTCGAGCACCTTCACCTTGACGACGTCGCCGGCCTTCACCACTTCGGCCGGATCTTTCACGAAGCGGTCGGCGAGCTGGCTCACATGGACCAAGCCGTCCTGGTGCACGCCGATGTCGACGAAGGCGCCGAAGGCGGCGACATTGGTCACCGTGCCTTCGAGCATCATGCCCGGCTTCAGGTCGGTGATTTCCTCGACCCCGTCGGCGAAACTGGCGGTCTTGAAGCCGGGGCGCGGGTCGCGGCCGGGCTTTTCCAGCTCGGACAAGATGTCCTTCACCGTGGGCAGGCCGAAGCGAGCATCGACGAAATCGGCAGGGTCGAGGGACTTCAGCAGTTTCGTGTCGCCCATCAGCGTGCGCAGGTCGCGGCCACAGGCGGCGACGATCTTCTTGGCCACACCGTAAGCTTCCGGATGGACCGAGGAGGCGTCGAGCGGCTCGGCCCCGTTCGGGATGCGCAGGAAGCCGGCGCATTGCTCGAAAGTGCGGGGGCCGAGGCGTGAGACCTCGAGCAGGTCCTTCCGGCTGCGGAAGGGACCATTGGCGTTGCGATGGGCCACGACTGCCTCCGCCAATGAGGCGCCGAGGCCGGAAACGCGGGCGAGCAGCGAGGCGGAAGCGGTGTTGAGATCGACGCCGACCGCATTCACCGCATCCTCGACCACGGCGTCGAGCGCCTTGGCCAGGCGGTGCTGGTCGACGTCGTGCTGATACTGGCCGACGCCGATCGATTTCGGCTCGATCTTCACCAGTTCCGCCAGCGGGTCCTGCAGGCGTCGGGCGATCGACACCGCCCCACGCAGCGAGACGTCGAGATCGGGGAATTCCGCCGCCGCCAGGGCCGACGCCGAATAGACCGAGGCGCCGGCTTCAGAGACCACTACCTTGATCGGCTTGGTGTCGGCCGGCAGGTCGCCGATCAGCTCGGCCGCCAGTTTGTCGGTCTCGCGGCTCGCCGTACCATTGCCGATCGCGACCAGTTCCACCTTGTGCTTCAGAATGAGGTGCCCCAGCGTCGCCTGCGCGCCGCGGAGGTCGTTCTTCGGCGGATAAGGGTAGACCGTGGCGGTCTCCAGCAGCTTGCCGGTGCCGTCCACCACCGCGACCTTGACCCCGGTGCGGATGCCGGGGTCGAGCCCCATGGTGGCGCGCGAGCCGGCGGGGGCGGCCAGCAGCAGATCCTTCAGATTGCGGGCGAAGACGTGGATCGCCTCCTCCTCCGCCCGCTCGCGCATCTCGTTCATGAGATCGATCGAGAGGTGGAGGGAGAGTTTCACCCGCCAGCACCAGCGCGCCACCTCGCCCAGCCATTTGTCGGCCGGATTGGGCGCCTTGGGATCGATGGCGAAGGCGCCCATGATGCGCGCCTCGACCGGCTTCACCGGGGCGTCGCTGTCGGCATCGACCTCGATGTCGACGGTCAGGACCTCCTCGTTCCGGCCGCGCAGCATGGCCAGTGCCCGGTGCCCGGCGACCTTGGACCAGGGTTCGACATGGTCGAAATAATCGCTGAACTTGGCCCCGGCCTCCGCCTTGCCTTCGACCAGGCGGGCGTGGACCCGGGCATTGTCCTTCATGTAGGAGCGGAGCGAACCGACCAGATCGGCATTCTCCGCCATCTGCTCGACGATGATGTCGCGGGCGCCGTCCAATGCCGCCTTCACGTCCGGCACTTCTTCGCCGAGATAGGCGGCGGCGGCTTCCTGGGGCACCAGGCGGCGGTCGGCCAGGATCGCCTCGGCGAGCGGGCCGAGGCCCTTCTCGCGGGCGATCTCGGCCTTGGTGCGGCGCTTCGGCTTGTAGGGCAGATAGATGTCTTCGAGTTCGGCCTTGGTCGCCACCGCCTCGATCTTGGTGCGCAACTCGTCGGTCAGCTTGCCCTGGCCTTCGATCGAATCGAGCACTGTCTTCCGCCGGTCGGCGAGGTCGCGGAGATAGGTCAGCCGCTCTTCGAGGGTGCGGAGCTGGGTGTCGTCCAGCCCCCCCGTGGCTTCCTTCCGGTAGCGGGCGACGAAGGGCACGGTGGCCCCCCCGTCCAGCAGCTCGACCGCGGCCGCCACCTGTTCGGCCCTGGCCTGGATCTCGGCGGCGATGGTGCGGGCGATGCGGGGATCGAGGACGGCCATGAATCAGACTCGCAGCGGT
>JAYSCC010000421.1:0-3522 GCA_041915065.1 Zavarzinia sp. | reverse complement strand
GACGCCCCCTGGCCCCCCGGTACCGGCGAACAGGCCGACGCCATGGTGACGGCCCAGCGCGGCGTGACCCTGGGCGTGCTCACCGCCGACTGCGCGCCGATCCTCTTCGCCGATCCGAAGGCTGGCGTGGTCGGCGCCGCCCATGCCGGCTGGAAGGGTGCCCTTTCCGGCGTGGCCGAGGCGACGGTGGCCGCCATGGTGGCGCTCGGCGCCCGGGCGGACGACATCCGCGCCGCCGTCGGCCCCTGTATCGGTCAGGCCTCCTACGAGGTCGGCCCCGAATTCGAGGCCCGTTTCCTGGAAGCGGACGGTCCCGCCGCGGCGCGCTTCTTCACCCGCGCCGATCCGGCGGCCCGGCCCCATTTCGACCTCGCCGGTTATGTCGCGGGCCGGCTCGGCCGCCTCGGCCTCGGCTCCGTCGAGGTGCTGGGGCTCGACACCGCGGCCGGCGGGGAGGAATTCTTCTCGTTCCGGCGCACCACGCTGGCGGGCCTCGGCGACTATGGCCGCGAAGTGGCGGCCATCGCCCTCGACTGAGGCGGGAGAGCAAGGCAGATGCCCCATATCCTGATGTTCGCCGGTTTCCTGATCCTCGGATTGTTGGCGAGCTGTGTCCTTCTCTAGGCGCGATTTCACCCTCGCGGGGCTGGCGGCGGTCCTGGCCGGCTGTTCGGGCACGGCGCAAACCCGGTTCGGCCGTCTGGTCGGGCGGGACCGGCCGGCCCAGTCCCTGCTGACCCCGCCCGAGACCGGCGAACCGGACCAGATCCTGCCCGGGCTTCCGGTCCTGGTGCCGCCGACCCGGGGCCTGTCGACCAAGGACGACGGCCGGGCCTTCCACTTGGCGGTCGCCCTGGCGAAACAGCTCGTCGCCGCCGACGTGCTGGCAACCACGCGCAACGCCGCGAGTCAGAGCTATATCCTGTCGACCCGGGTCGAGGGCGACTTCCTGGTCGGTGAATTGGCACGGCCCGACGGCATCGGGGCCGGCCATTGGCAGGTGCCCCTGGGCCAGCCCGCCGCCAGCATCGACGGCGCCGCCCTCGATTCCCTGGCCGCGCGCATGGCGGGCATGGTGTTGGGCGGGGTCGCCCCCGTACCGGCCCCCGAAGCCCCTCACCTGGCGGCCGATTTCGTTATCGTGGTGGCGCCCGTGACCGGCGCGCCGGGCGACGGCAACAAGGCACTGCATAGCGCGATCGGCCGGGCACTGGCCGTCGCGGGGCTAAAGGTGGTCGACAAGCCGACCGACTCCAGCCTGACCGTGGTCGGCGAGGTGGCGGTCACGCCGATCGACCAGCGCCGCCAGCATGTCGTGCTGACTTGGCGCGTGAACGATGCCAAGGGCGCACTGATCGCCACCATCGCCCAGGAAAACGACGTGCCGGCGGGCAGCCTGGACCACAGTTGGGGCCCGATCGCCGGCGCCGCGGCCCAGGGCGGAGCCGACGGTGTGCTCCAACTGGTGCAAGCCCTGCGTGGCCGCTAATCCACACATGCGACCGTAAATGCGGTCGGTGCGTTTACAGGCTGATGACGACTTGATAAAAAGCCGGCGCATTTCGCGGGTGCGACAGGTCCCCTGCCCATCGCCCCGTCCCCCGGACGATAGCAGACAGGTGCGCGCATGAAGGTGCTGGCCGGCAACAGCAACCGACCGCTGGCGGAGGCGATCGCCGCCTATCTGAACCTCCCCCTGACCAAGGCCAGCGTGCGGCGCTTCTCGGACCAGGAAGTCTTCGTCGAGATCCAGGAGAACGTCCGTGGCCAGGACGTCTTCGTGATCCAGTCGACCTCCTACCCGACCAACGACAACCTGATGGAACTGCTGGTCTGCATCGATGCGCTGCGCCGCGCCTCGGCCAAGCGGATCACGGCGGTGATCCCCTATTTCGGCTATGCGCGGCAGGACCGGAAGCCCGGCCCGCGCACCCCGATCTCGGCCAAGCTGGTGGCCAATCTGATCACCACGGCGGGCGCCAACCGCGTCCTCACCCTCGACCTGCACGCCGGCCAGATCCAGGGCTTCTTCGACATTCCGACCGACAATTTGTTCGCCGCTCCGGTGTTCGTGCAGGACATCAAGGAACAATATCCGGCGGGCGAACGGCTGATGGTGGTGTCGCCCGACGTCGGCGGCGTGGTGCGTGCCCGCGCCATCGCCAAGCGGATCGACGCCGACCTCGCCATCGTCGACAAGCGGCGCGAGAGGGCCGGCGAATCGGAAGTCATGAACATCATCGGCGATGTCACCGGCCGGCGCTGCATCCTGGTCGACGATATCGTCGATTCGGCCGGCACGCTCTGCAACGCCGCCGCCGCCCTGCGCGCCAAGGGGGCCGTCAGCGTCTCCGCCTATGTCAGCCACGGCGTGCTGTCGGGCGGTGCGGTCGCCCGCGTCTCGGCCTCGCAGCTCGAATCCCTGGTGATCTCGGATTCGATCATGGCGACCGAGGCGGTGCGCCTGTGCCGTAACATCCGCCGCGTCTCGATCGCTCCCCTGATCGCCGAAGCGATGCGCCGGATCAGCGACGAGACCTCGGTCTCCAGCCTGTTCGATTGAGAGCGGGGCCCCTTGGGCCCCCTCGCCTTCCCTATTCCGCGGCCTGAGCCGCCGGACGGCCCCCGCGGGCCGGTCGCCTTCCCGCCCCGACCACCACGGCCAGGATGCCGACCACGGCGACCGCCGCCACGTAATGGGCGGGCGACAGCGGATCGACCGTGACCAGCAGCGAGACGACCAGCGGCGTCAGCCCGCCCGAGATCGCATAGGCGACATTGTAGGAGAAGGAGAGGCCCGAAAAACGCACGGCCGGCGGGAAGGCCTGGACCATGACCACGGGCACCACGCCGATGATGCCGACCGCGAAGCCAGCCAGGGCATAGATCGGCAGCAGCAGACTCGGATCCGCCGCCGGCACCAGATAGAGGGCATAGGCGGCCGCGATCAGCAGGACACCGCCGAGCGCCGTCACCCGCCGCGGGCCGAAACGGTCGACCAGGGCACCGACCACGATCACCGAGACGGTCAGGGTGAGCGTCGCCGCGACATTGGCCGCCAGCGTCTCGGCCGGGGAAATCTTGTGCAGCTTCTGCATCAGCGACGGCGTCATCAGGATCAGCACGACGATGCCAGCGGTCAGCATCCAGGTCGCCAGCATGGAGACGACGACACCCCGGCCGTGGCGCTTGACGACCGCCTTCAGCGGCATTTCGGCCGAAACGGTGGCCGCCTTGCGCATTTCTTCGAAGACCGGGGTCTCCTCCAGGAAGCGGCGCAGATACATGGCAATCAGGCCGAAGATGCCGCCCACCACGAAGGGAATGCGCCAAGCGAAGGCTCCCACTTCCTCGGGCGTAAAGGCGATGTTGATGCCCGTCGCCATCAGGGAGCCGAGCAGGATGCCGCCGGTGAGCCCGCCGGTGAGCAGGCCGCAGGCGAGACCGACATGGCGCGCCGGCACATGTTCCGCGACGAAGACCCAGGCGCCCGGCGCCTCGCCCCCGATCGCGGCGCCCTGG
>JAYSCC010000420.1:0-3534 GCA_041915065.1 Zavarzinia sp. | reverse complement strand
AGTCTGTGCAGGGTTGGCTACCTCGGGGTGCGAGGTGGTTGCAGGATGCCGGGAAGCCGGGCGGGACGCAGTGATGGCGGTCACATTAAATCGCACGCCCCCCGGAACGCGGCGATTGACGGTGACGCCCCGTCGGGTACCCTTCCGGCCATGTCGACTGCCAGCCAACTCGCCAAGATCACCTTGCTCCGCGGCATGTCCGAGTCGGACCTGATCGACCTCGCGCGGGCCGCCCGCTGGCACAAGTTCGACGAAGGCGAGATCATCTTCGACCGGCAGAGCGATTGCCGCGGCGTCTATCTCGTCGTCGAGGGCGAGGTCGATGTGGTGAATTATTCGAATCAAGGCCGCGAGATCGCCTATGCCCGCGTGAAGGCGGGCGATTTCTTCGGCGAACTCTCGGCGATCGACGGCCTGCCGCGCTCTGCCAACATCGTCGCGCAGACCACCTGCCGGATCGCCGAAGTCTCGCGCGAGACGTTCTCGGAACTGCTGAAGTCCCAGCCCGAAATCGCCTTCCGCGTGCTCGAGAAACTGGTCCGCATCATCCGCACGGCGGACGAGCGCATCCTCGACCTCGCCACGCTGGGCGCCCACCAGCGTGTCTGTATCGAATTGCTGCGTCTGGCCAAGCCCGACCCGGTGAAGCCGGACGGCTGGCTGGTCTATCCGATGCCGACCCAGGCGGAAATCGCCGCGCTGGCCTCGACCACGCGCGAGACCGTGGCCCGCGTCATGGGCCAGCTGGTCGAGGACGGCATGATCCGCAAGGTCCACAAGACCGTCTATATCGGCTCGCGCGAGAAGCTCTCCGAACTCGCTCAGCGCCTCAATCCGCGGCGCGAGGATGCGCCTGCGCGCTGATCGATTGTCCGCCGGTCAGCCCCGCAGGTAGCGCGCTTCGAGGTGGGCCTTGAAGGCGGCGGTGCCGAGCGGCGCGCCGGTCGCCTGGGTCAAGATCTCGTCCGTGGTCAGGCTCGAGCCCATCTCGTGGACATGGGGGCGGAGCCAGGCGAGCAGGGGGCGGAAGTCGCCCTGGGCGATGCCCGGCAGGATGGCCGAATCGGCTGCCACGGCAGCCTGGAAGAGCTGCGCCGCGGCCAGCGCCCCCATCGTATAGGTCGGGAAATAGCCGAAGCTGCCGCCCGGCCAGTGAATGTCCTGCATGCAGCCGTCGGCATCATCGGGCGGCGTGATGTTCAGCAGCTCCTGCATGCCCTGGTTCCAGGCCCCGGGCAGATCGGCGACCTTCAGCGCGCCGTCGATCATGGCGCGTTCCAGGCGGTAGCGCAGGATGACATGGCTCGGGTAGCAGACTTCGTCGGCATCGACGCGGATGAGGCCGGGCGCCACCCGGTGATAGATCCGGCGCAGATTGGCGGCGGAATAGGCCTCGCCCTCGCGGCCGAAGGTCTCACGCACCAGCGGGGCCAGGAAATCGATGAATTCCGGCGTCCGGCAGGCCTGCATCTCGAACAGCAGCGACTGGCTCTCGTGCATGGTCATACCGCGGGCGAGGCCGACCGGCTGACCGCGCCAGCGCAGCGGCAGGCCGCGCTCGTATTGGGCGTGGCCGGTCTCGTGGATCACGCCCATCAGGGAGCGGGTGAAATCGCTGGCCGCATAGCGGGTGGTGATGCGGACGTCGTCCGGCACGCCACCGGTAAAGGGGTGGTGGCTGACGTCGAGCCGGCCATGGGCGCGGTCGAACTGAAGGACGTCCAGGATCTTCTCGGCCAGGGCGCGCTGGGCCTCGACCGGGAAGGGGCCGTCCTGGGGCAGGGCGGCGGGAAGGGCCGCCTGGCGCTCGATCACATCGGCGCGCAGATCGGGCAGGAAGGCTTCCAGTTCGGCGAACAGCGTGTCGATCCGGGCCGAGCGGCCGCCCGGTTCGTATTCGTCGAGCAGGGCATCGTAGAGCGACAGGCCGAAGGCTTCCGCCTTGGCCACCGCCGCCTCGCGCACGAGGTCGAGCAGGGATTGAAGACGGGGCGCCAGGCTCTTGAAATCATTGGCCGCACGGGCGCTGCGCCAGGTCAGTTCGGTGTCGTGGCTCTGGCGCGCCAGGGCTTCGACCAAGGCTGGCGGCACCGCGGTCGCGTGACGCCAGAGGCGGCGCATCTCTGCGAGGTTGGCGGCCTGCCAGGGCTCCAGGTCGACCGTTTCGGCCGCGACCAGCAGGTCGCCCATGTCGGCCGCGGTGATCAATTCGTGGGCGATGACCGAGAGCGCGGCGATCTGCTCGCCCCGGGTTTCGGCACCGCCCGGCGGCATCATCGCCGCCGAATCCCAATGCAATACCGCGAGCGCACCCTGGACGGCGGAGAGCCGGCGGAAACGGTCTTCCAGCTGGCCGTAGGCGTTGCTCGCGGTCATGGCTCAACCCTCTCGCGCGGGTTCGGGACGGTAGTGATAGAGGAAATAGATGATGCCGACGGCGACAGCGAGCACGAACCAGGTGATGGCATATTGCAGGTGGTCGTTCCGGATGTTCAGCACGCTCTGCCCGCCCTTCGGCAGGCCGCCCGGGTTCGGGCTGGCGTCCGCCTCGACGAAGAGGGGCAGGGCGTCCGGCGCATGGGCGGCTGCGGCCATGGCCGGCAGGTCACCCCAGAACCAGATGTTCTTCGCGGGCACATTGTCGGGCACGAAATAGCCCTGGGGCCAGCCCGGGCGGGCCATGCCGGTCACCGTGACGGTGCCGCCCACCTGGCCTTCTGGCCGGGTCGTGGGGTCGGCTTTTTCGGTCGGTACCCAGCCGCGGTTGACCAGCACCGTGGTGCCGTCGGCCCGCACCAGGGGGGTGACGATCTGATAGCCAAGTTCGGCATCGGCAGTATAGGCGACGATATGGATCTCGTCCGCGTGGCGGAACTGGCCGGTCGCCGAAACGGTGCGGTAACGCCAGGCTTCCGGATCGTCGATCCTGGCCGGCAGTTCCGTGGGGGGCAGGGCGCGCCGCTCGTCCAGCTTGGCGATCAGGGCTTCCTTCTGGGCCAGGCGCTGCAACTGCCAGACGCCGAGGCTGAGGAAGAGGCCGACCACCAGGATGGAAACGACGGTCGGCCAGAGAGTCGGGCGGAAACGCCGCCGCCCGGCGGAAATGCTGGTCATGGGGAACCCCCTCACCAGCCGAGTTTGCGATATTGCTGGTGAATCAACGCCGTCTTGATCCGGCGGAGCATATAGATGGACCCGATCAGGATGATCGGCAACCAGATGATCAGGTGGACCCACATCGGCGGCTCGTATTTGAGTTCGAGCCAGAGGGCGCCGCCGGTGACGATGGCGCCCAGGATCAGGATCACGAAGACGGCAGGGCCGTCACCGGTGTCGATCGCCGAATAGTCGAGGCCGCAGGACGGGCATTTGTCCCGCAACGTCAGGAGCCCCTTGAACAGGGGCCCCTGGCCGCAACGGGGACAGCGGGCTTTCGCCAATGGTCCTACTCAGTGATGGGCGACGGCGGCGCCCGCCGAGCCCCAGACGTAGATGGCGGCGAAGAGGAACAGCCACACCACGTCGACGAAGTGC
>JAYSCC010000419.1:0-3535 GCA_041915065.1 Zavarzinia sp. | reverse complement strand
GGTTTCCGCCCCGTTTGTCGGACTATCCACTCGGACGGTTAACCTTCGATTTCCTCGCGCAGCATTTCGAGGGCGAGCCATTCATCCTCGGCTGCGGCGAGTTCGCCTTGCGCTGCCTCAATCCGTGCCGCCGTCTTCTGGAAGCCGGCGGGGTCGCGGGCGAACAGGCTGCCGTCGGCGAGCTTGGCCTGAAGCCCGGCGATTTCGCTGCCCAATACTTCGATCCGCTTGGGCAGAGTTTCCAGCGCGTGCTTTTCCTTGAAGGAGAGCTTGCGTTTCGCGGCCGCGCGGGTGACTGGCCCCGCCGCTGGGGCGGATTTGGCGGCCGCCGGAGCCGCCGTCTCACGCGCGGCGACGCCGTGGCCGCGCTGCGCCACCATGTCGCTGTAGCCACCGGCATATTCGATCCAGCGCCCCGGCCCCTCGTAAGCCAGGATGGAGGTCGCGATGCGGTCCAGGAAGTCGCGGTCATGGCTGACCAGCAGGACGGTGCCGGTATAATCGGCCAGGATTTCCTCGAGCAGGTCGAGGGTTTCGAGGTCGAGGTCGTTCGTGGGCTCGTCCAGGACCAGGAGGTTCGACGGCTTGGCCAGGGCGCGCGCCAGCATGACCCGGCCGCGCTCCCCGCCCGACAGCACGCCGAGCGGCGTCCGCGCCTGTTCCGGCCCGAACAGGAAGTCCTTCATATAGCCGATGACATGTTTGTAGCTGCCGGCCACCTCGACCTGGTCGCTGCCGCCGCCGGTCAGGGCGTCTTGCAGGGTCGTGGTGGGGGAGAGGGATTCCCGCTTCTGGTCGAGGGTCACCATCTGGAGATTGGTGCCCAGCTTGACCTCGCCCGTATCGGGGGCCAGCGCGCCGGTCAGCAGGTTGATCAGCGTCGTCTTGCCGGCGCCGTTCGGGCCGACGATGCCGAGCCGGTCGCCGCGCTTCAGGCGGAGCGAGAGTTCGGTGATGATCGGGCGGCCGTCGAAGCCCTTGGAGATGTTCTTCGCCTCGACCACCGTCTTGCCCGAGGTCTCGCCTTCGCCGAGCGCCATCTTGACGGTGCCGACGGCCTTGCGTTCCTCGCGCCGCTCGCGCCGCATGGTATGGAGTTCGCCGAGGCGGCGCATGTTCCGCTTGCGCCGGCCGGAGACGCCGTGCCGCAGCCAGTCCAGTTCGGCCACGATCTTGCGGTCGAGCTTGTGGCGTTCCTTTTCTTCCTGTTCGAAGACGTCGTCGCGCCAGTCCTCGAAGGCGGCGAAGCCGCGCTCGGTGCGCCGTGCCGTGCCGCGGTCGAGCCAGACGGTGGCGCGGGAGAGGGCGGTCAGGAAGCGGCGGTCGTGGCTGATCAGGACGAGGGCGGAACGGCTCGCCCGCAATTCCTCTTCCAGCCATTCGATGGCCGGCAGGTCCAGGTGGTTGGTCGGCTCGTCCAGGAGCAGGATGTCGGGCTCCGGCGCCAGGGTGCGAGCCAGCGCCGCGCGCCGGATCTCGCCGCCGGACAGGCTCTTCGGATCCTCCGCCCCGGTCATGCCGAGGGCTTCGAGCAGGCTCTTCGCCCGGTAATGGTCGTCGCCCGGCGCCAGGCCCGCCTCGACATAGGCAAGGACGTCGGCGAAGCCCGAAAGGTCCGGCTCCTGCGGCAGGTAGCGGATGGTGACGCCCGCCTGCAACACCCGTTCGCCGCGGTCCGGCTCGATCAGGCCGGCGGCGATCTTCAGCAGCGTCGATTTGCCGGAGCCGTTGCGCCCGACCAGGCACAGCCGGTCGCCTTCGCCGACCACCAGTTCGGCGCCGTCGATCACGGGGTGGCCACCGTAGCCGAGGTGGATGTCGCGGAGGGTGAGGAGAGGAGCTGCCATGGTCGTCGCGACCGTGCATAGCCGGGCGGCGCGCCCAGATCAACCTCGACGGCCCGGGCTGTGGATCGCCCTAAACGACAGTACTATTGACCTTTCTGCCGGAACCCGGCATTTATATGCGCAAGATCGCAAAGGACGCTAATAAAATGACCGCCGAGAAGATTGACTGGCAACAATGTTTCGCAAGCCGGGCGAGCCGGATGAACGCCTCGGAAATCCGCGAGTTGCTGAAACTGCTCGACCAGCCGGACATCATCTCCTTCGCCGGTGGCATCCCCGATCCTGCGCAGTTCCCGACCCAGGCGATCCGCGACGCCTATGCCGCGATCCTGACCGATCCGGCCAAGGCGGCGCAGGCCCTGCAATATTCGGTTTCGGAAGGCTATCTGCCGCTGCGCGGCTGGATCCGGCGCCACATGGAAGCGCTGGGCGTGCCCTGCACCGAAGCCAACATCATGATCACCGCGGGCTCGCAGCAAGCGCTCGACTTCATCGGCAAGCTGTTCCTGTCACCTGGCGATACCGCGCTGGTCACGGCGCCGACCTATCTCGGTGCCCTGCAGGCCTTCAACGCCTATGAGCCGCGCTACGATACTCTCGGCCTCGAAGGCGGCAACCGCACGCCGGAAAGCTATCGCGAGGCCGCGTCGGCCAACGGCGGGCGCGTCGGCCTCGCCTATCTGGTCGCCGATTTTGCCAATCCCTCGGGCGAGACGGTCTCGCTCCAGGCGCGCCAGGACCTGCTGACCCTGGCGGAAGCGTTGGGCACGATCGTGGTCGAGGACGCGGCCTATCAGGCGCTCCGCTACGACGGCGAATCCGTGCCGCCGCTGCTGGCGCTGGACATCGCCCGCTCGGGCGGAATCGAGGCCAGCCGCACGCTTTATTGCGGCACCTTCTCGAAGACGCTGGCGCCCGCGCTCCGGGTCGGCTGGGTGTGCGGCGCCTCGGCGGCGATCGCCAAGCTGGTCCTGGCCAAGCAGGCCGCCGACCTGCATTGCGCGACGATCAATCAGATGGTCATGCACCAGGCCGCCGAAGCGGTCTACGAGACCCAGGTCGCCTCGAACCGCAAGGTCTATAAGGAACGACGCGACGCCATGCTGGCGGCGCTCGCCCGCCACATGCCGGAAAACGTGAGCTGGACCCGGCCCGAGGGTGGCATGTTCGTCTGGGTCACGCTGCCGGCCGGGATCGACGGTGCCGATCTGCTGGCGCAGGCGATCAAGGAATGCCGCATCGCCTTCGTGCCGGGCGGCGCCTTCTATGGCGAGGGGCGCCAGAACAACAAGCTGCGCCTCTCTTTCTCGCTCTCGACCCCGGCGCAGATCGACGAAGGCATGGGCCGCCTGGGCGCCTTGCTCCGGCGCCTCGGCTGAGCCGCGCGGACCGCGCCGCCGCCACCGTGCGGCGGCCGGCAAGGCTTCAAAACTGACGCCGAAACGGTGGGATTTGCTGTCGCTGAATTGATGATTTCAGCGCATCGGCAGCCGGCTCCGCTCTGATTTTGCTGATTGAGTGCAACATGCAAGAAGCCAGGCGGTGGAACTGGCGACGATCGTTCGCCAAATCGGCGAGTGATGCAGCCGATTGGGAGGCATCTCCCCGCCATCCCGATTTCAATTGACCAAGCAATAAACACTAATTCGAGCACAGTCTCCAAATGTGTTCGCCGGAGGGGGATGGTC
>JAYSCC010000418.1:0-3536 GCA_041915065.1 Zavarzinia sp. | reverse complement strand
AGGCCGGATCGTCGTCGATCTTGTTCGCGAGCAACATGCCGACCGGATAATAGAGCAGCAGGACGATGGCGAGGAAGATGCCGAGCCCGCGCCACAGCCAGCGCCGTTTCAGCAGACCTCCAAACCTACCCGTCTCGCCCAGGAAGACCTTGCTCGCGGCCATGACCTGCTCCTGCTTGCAGCGCTGATGCGGATTCTTCGGCGCCGGAACATTGGCCCATCCCGCATTATTTCGGCAAGCGATTACTTGTGTAACTCAAATGGTCTATGCAACGGCGACTATTCGTGGTTACCTTGGCGGGCCGTCATGAGGGACGGCGGCGAAGCCATGTCGTCAGTTCCGGTGGTCCCGCGTTCGGACCGTCACCTCGGCAGGGCATCGATTTCCACTTGGCACTGCGCGAGATGCGCCGAGTCCCGACACGAGGCATATCGGGGGGACGCGACAGGGGACATAACAATGGCCGCAAAAGGCAAGGCAGCGATCGCCGGTCCCGCCCACCCGGGCGTCGGTATCGCCGAGACCATCCTGACCAAACTCGGGCTGACCCAGGATCAGCTCGCGAAGCTGACCGGCGTGTCGCGCCGGACCATTAATCAGCTCGTCAATTTCCGCCGCAATCTGACCGCGGACATGGCGCTGCGCATCGCCAAGGTGACCGGCACCGATGCCCGCGCCTGGCTCGAGCAGCAGATCACCTACGACCTGCACAAGACCGAGCAGGCTCTGGGCAAGATGCTGTCCAAGCTGCCGCATCACACCTCGAAGCCGGCCAATCCGGTGGCCAAGGCTGCGCCCAAGGCCGAGCCGAAGAAGGCCGCGCCCAAGGCTGCCCCCAAGGCTGCCAAGGCCCCGGCGGCCAAGAAGGCCGAGCCGGCGCCCAAGGTCGAGGCCCCCAAGGCCGAGCCGAAGAAGGCAGCCGCCAAGGCTCCGGCCGCCAAGAAGGCAGCCGCCCCCGCCAAGGCCCCGGCCAAGAAGGCCGCCGCCAAGGCCGAAGCCGCGCCCAAGGCGCCGGTGAAGAAGGCCCCGGCGGCCAAGAAGCCGGCCGAGAAGAAGCCGGCCCCCAAGGCCAAGAAGAAGTAAGGCGGCGGCGCGAAACCCGCGCCGTTCCCTCATGCCCGGTCCGGCCCTGGGGCGCCTCGGCCGGGCGTGACTTGCACCAGCGCATCGACCGGAAACTCCGCTCTATCGTCATGGCCGTGCTCGGCACGGCCATCCACGAGAACGCCGAGCCGGGCCGAGAGACGTGGATCGCCGGGTCAAGCCCGGCGATGACGGCGGTGGGCTGTTTTCCTGACGATGGTATTCCCTGATTTCCTGGGCCGGACAGTCGCGGGCTCGGCCGGCCCTCAGTGGTGGCCGGCCATGTAGCTGCCGATCACCGAGATGTCGACATTCTGGTTCGGCGTCTCATAGGCGATCCGGCCTTCCGACATCACCAGGATGCGGTCGGCCAGTTCGATCAGCTCGTCCAAGTCCTCGCTGATCAGCAGAACCGCGGCGCCGGCATTGCGCGCCGCCAGGATGCGCGAGCGGATCTCGGCCACGGCGGCGAAGTCGAGGCCGAAACAGGGATTGGCGACGATCAGCAGGTCGACTTCGCCGGTCAGCTCCCGCGCCAGCACGGCACGCTGCACGTTGCCCCCCGACAGGGTGGCGATCGGCGCCGCGGGGGAGGTGGTCTTCACCTTGTAGCCGGCGATCATGGTGACCGCATTTTCCGCGATGCGGCGGGCGTCGAGCAGCAGGGACGGTCCCTTCGGTCCCTCGTCGAAGATGCGGAAGGCCAGGTTTTCGGCGACCGACATCCGCGGCGCGCAGGCGTTGCGGAGCGGTTCCTCCGGCAGCAGGCGGACCTTGTGGGCCTTGGTCTCGGCCCGGGTGGCGCCGTAGGCGACGCCGTGGACCAGGACCTCGCCCGCGGCCGGCGGGCGCTGGCCGCCCAGCACTTCGACCAGCTCGCGCTGGCCGTTGCCCGAGATGCCGGCGATGCCGACGATCTCGTGGCGATGCACGTCCAAGGCGTCCAGGTCGACCTGGCGGAGGCCCGTGCGCCCGATCACTTCGAGCTTGCGGAGCGAGAGCACGGGCGGCCCACCGTCCGCGGCACCTTCACGGGCACCGGCGGTGCGCGGCACTGCGGCGCCGACCATCATGGACGCCATCTCTTCGACCGAAAGATCGGCGACCAGGCCGCCCCCGGCGAGCCGGCCCCGGCGCAGCACGGTGACCCGGTCGGCATATTTCGTTACCTCACGGAACTTGTGGGTGATCATCAGGATCGACAATCCCTGTTCCCGCGTCATCTGGCCGAGCAGGGTCAGCACCTCGTCCGCCTCGTCCGGGGTCAGCACGGAGGTGGGCTCGTCCAGGATCAGGACCCTTCGGTCGAGATAGAGCTGCTTCAGGATCTCGGTCTTCTGCCGCTCGCCGGCCGACAGGCGCTCGACCGGCTGGTCGAGCGGCACCTGGAACGGCATGCGCTCCAGGAAGGCGGCGATCGCGGCGCGTTCCTTCTTCCAGTCGATCACGGGCGGCACGTCGACCCTCGACATCACCAGGTTCTCGGCCACGGTCATCGAGGGTACCAGGGTGAAATGCTGGTAGACCATGCCGATGCCGAGCTTGTGGGCGTCGCGCGGGTTCTTCATCTCGCGCTCGATGCCGTCGACCAGGATGGCGCCCTCGTCGATCCCTTGATAGCCGATGATGCATTTGACCAGGGTCGACTTGCCGGCACCGTTCTCGCCCAGCAGGGCATGAACCTCGCCCTTTTCGAGCCGCATCGAGACTTTTTCGAGGGCGGTGAAGGCACCGAAGCGCTTGGTGATCTCGAAGGCTTCGACGGCTGCTTCGGGCCGGGCCTGGTCCGGCGGCTCGCTCATGGCAGGCCCGCCAGCAGGGCCGCCGAAGTGGCGACCGCGCCGAAGACACCGCCCTGCATCTTCACCATGGAGAGGGCGGCCAGGTGGTTCTCGTATTTCGTGGCGCCGCAGCAATCCTCGACCAGCAGGCATTCGAAGCCGAGGTCGTTGCCTTCCCGCATCGTCGTGTGGACGCAGACGTCGGTGGTGATGCCGGTCAGGATCAGGTTGTCGATCTTCTTCTGCTTCAGGATCAGGGCGAGGTCGGTGGCGCAGAAGGAACCCTTGCCCGGCTTGTCGATGATCACTTCGCCGGGCAGGGGCGCCAGTTCCGGGATGATCTCCCAGCCGGGCTCGCCGCGCACCAGGATCCGGCCGCAGGGACCGGGATCGCCGATGCCGGCGCCGATCCGCTGCGAGCGCCAACGCTTGTTGGCGGGAAGATCGGCGAGGTCCGGCCGGTGGCCTTCGCGCGTGTGGAACACATGGTATCCCTTGGCGCGGAAGGCTTCGAGCAGCTTCGAAATGGGTTCAATCGGCGCCCTTGTGAGCGTGAGGTCGTAACCCATGCAGTCGACATAGCCGCCAGGCCCACAGAAGTCGGTCTGCATGTCGATCACGATCAAGGCGGTATTGTCCGGGCGAAGCTCGCCGTTCCAGGGCCAGGGATA
>JAYSCC010000417.1:436-3536 GCA_041915065.1 Zavarzinia sp. | reverse complement strand
AGGCCAGGACATCGGCCTCGGCGGTGTCCATCAGGGTCGCCAGTTTCGGCACCTTGGGCCTGAGTTGGTCCGACACCCGCCGCCACTGCTGCCGGGCCGCCTCGGCATCGTCCTGGGCGAAGGCGGTGGCGATGAAGGCCGAGACCACACGCCGCCCGCTGCGGCCGGCATGAGCCAGGGCGTTGCGCATGAAGTGCACCCGGCAGCGTTGCCAGCTTGCGGTGAGGATCTTCGAGACCGCCGCCTTCAGGCCCTCGTGCGCGTCCGAGACCACCAGCTTGACGCCGCGCAGGCCCCGGCGGGCCAGCTTGCGCAGGAAGGCCGTCCAGAAGGGTTCGGCCTCGGAGGGGCCGACATCGAGCCCCAGGATCTCGCGGCGGCCATCAGTGTTCACGCCCACCGCGACAATCACCGCGGCCGAGACGATGCGGCCGTTCTAGCGGACCTTCACATAGGTGGCGTCGATCCACAGATAGGGCCAGTCGCCCTCGATCGGACGTTCCAGGAAGGCGGTCACCCGCTCGTCGATCTCTTCGCACAGCCGTGACACCTGGCTCTTCGAGACCCCGCTCATGCCCAGCGCCTTGACCAGGTCGTCGACCGAACGGGTTGATATGCCCTGGATATAGGCTTCCTGGATGACCGCCGTCAGGGCCTTCTCGGCCATCCGGCGGGGCTCGAGGAAGCCAGGGAAGTAACTCCCCTTGCGCAGCTTCGGAATGCGCAGTTCAACGGTCCCGGCCCGGGTCTCCCAGGCCCGGTCGCGGTAGCCGTTGCGCTGGGCCAGCCGATCGGCGCTCTTCTCGCCAAAGCCCGCCCCGGTCAGCCCGCCGACCTCCATCTCCATCAGCCGCTCGGCGGCAAAGCCGATCATCTCGCGCAGGAAATCCGCATCGCTGCTCTTCTCCAGCAGCCCGCGCAGGTTCATCATCTCGTCGGTCATCGGTGGCGTCCTCTCAGGTTCGTCTTCGCAAACAAACCCTACCGGGAAATCGCCGGTGGCCACCTACACCACTCCAAGGGACACGATCCCCCCTAACGAGTCAGCCACTCGTGGAATTTGTATTATTGGCCACAATTCGGTCATTCGCTCTGTCGTTTAGAGCGTTCGCGGATTGAGCGGAATCGGTAGGGGATTCCTGTACGAGGGGAAGTGTGATTCCCTTGAGCCATCAGCCATATGTTGTGGGGCGAGCGATGGCATGGCGACGAGGGCAGCATTATTCTTCCGATCTCCGCTCGCGGGTGTTGGCGGCGGTCGACGGCGGTCTCGCGGTTCGCAAAGCCGCGGTCCTGTTCCAGGTCAGTATTTCCTACATCTACAAAGCCCAGATCCGACGGCGGCAAACGGGCTCGGCCGAGGCGAGCCCGGTGCGCGGCCATCGTCCGCGCAAGCTGACGCCGGCCCAGGAGATGGCGCTCGATCAACACATCCGAGCCCATGGCGACATCACCTTGGCGGCACTGAAGTGCTGGCTGGAGATGGAACACGGGGTGCGCATCAGCGAGGGGGCGCTCTGGTCCGCCGTCGACCGGCTCGGCCTGACGCTTAAAAAAAACCCTGCGCGCCAGCGAGCAAGAGCGGCCGGACGTGGCCGCCCGGCGGCGGATCTGGAAGGCGGCCCAGCCCTTCATCGATCCTGAGCGCCTGGTCTTCATCGACGAGACCGGCCTGAACACCAAGATGACCCGGCTCTACGGCCGGGCGCCGAGGGGACAACGGCTGTTCGCCAGCGTGCCCTTCGGCCATTGGAAGACCACGACATTCGTCGCCGGTCTCCGGCTCACGAGCCTGTCGGCCCCTCTGGTGCTGGATGGCCCGATGAACGGACAGGCCTTCCTCGCTTATGTCCGCCAGATCCTCGGCCCTTCCCTGCACAAGGGTGACATCGTGGTCATGGACAACCTGCCGGCTCACAAGACCCAGGAGGTCCGTGCCGCCATCAAGGCCGTCGGCGCCCAGTATTTCTACTTGCCGCCGTACTCGCCCGACATGAACCCGATCGAGATGGTCTTCTCCAAGCTCAAGGCCTTGCTTCGGCAAAATCCGCAGCGAACCGTCGATGCCCTTTGGCGGCAGGTCGGTACACTCCTCGATCGCTTCCTGCCCCAAGAATGCGTCAACTACTTCAAGGCCGCAGGTTATAGACACTCAATGTGAAAACGCTCTAGAAATTTCTCGCGTGATCACTGGACCGAGAAGCTTCGCAAATGCAGCGGTCGGGTGATGATCGTCCAACCAAACCAAGGTATTCCCAATAATGGGCGGACAAGAATTCTGATCACAAAAGTATCCTGTCAAATCAATAACCTGTACTTTGTCTGGATGACGGGCCGCCAACGCTGCCTCAGCTATATGAACATTGGTTGCGATAGCTGGTTGTGCCGGCACGGAGCATTTCAAAGCTGAATTAATTTGAGTAGAAAGACACGTGGGAATATCATTATTATGCAGCATTGGGATTTGAACGATAATCAAAGGCGCTACGCCATCAATTTTGGATAAAAGATGTTCGAGTCCCGCTTCATACGCTACCGCGGGACTAGAATCCCGCGGAACATAGCCGTCGTGCCCATGCTCAATCATGACGATGAATGCTGGCGGATTTTTCCGAATATTTTCAAGAACATCATCCCGCCACATTGGACAACCTGGGCGCCCCACCGGATTATCAAGTGAAAACTCACAACCGGAGTTGGCATTAACTTCAAGGGAATACCCCAAATCTTTTGCGACTATTTCAAAGGCGGGCCCCATCGCCCCAGCTTCAGAGTCGCCGACAAGAGCAATCCGCAATAATTTACTATCCCCAAAACGGCAGGGACGCTGCGTTATCGCAGTGGCATCCCTTCCGTCGACAAGACAATTTTTGTCTAAAAACAACGTACCTGCGCGCAGATCCTCAAAATTCGGATCTAAGTTTCGCGGTACATAGTCCACGACATTTGACGGGGGCGCCGTCAATGTACTGACGTGTTCAGCGTCCCTAAGCAGCGATAATAATGTCTGCATTTGGTATTTTATTATAGGCATCAATCCAAGCGACAATGCGATGATTGCTATGCTGGAAGCCGCGGCGCCAATGAGTGTGACACGTTT
>JAYSCC010000417.1:0-426 GCA_041915065.1 Zavarzinia sp. | reverse complement strand
GGATCGCGCGGGGGCCTCGACAAACGAATAGAGCAACCACCCGATTGGTAGAGAGAGCGCCGCTAGTCCGAGCCGGACCGAAGGCGGCAACCTAAGCCCATAACCATAGTAAGCTTGGACGAATTGGATCAGCGGCCAATGCACAAGGTATATGGAGTAAGAGATTGTGCCGATCCACACCAACGGGCGCAGCCCAAGCAATCGGCCGGCACCGAGACGGGAATTCGCCGTTCCAGAAAGAATTACAAGCGCCGTCCCGAAGACAGGCAACGCGGCATTGGCGCCCGGCCACTGCGTCTCGGATGTAAAACGTGTGCTGAGAGGGTAATGACCTGACAGTTCGAGCCACACCGGCCCCGCGCGGGGCCGGTGTGGCCATGCCGCCTCTGGGCGGGTTTGATGGAGTTGCGAGCAACATCGAACCTT
>JAYSCC010000416.1:0-3572 GCA_041915065.1 Zavarzinia sp. | reverse complement strand
CCTTCGCCGAGAACCTGCGCATCCGTGTGGAGCGGCGGGCGGAATATGCCCAGTACCGCAACATGCCGGCGGTCTCGAAGGACGGGGTCAAGGTCAAGCTCTATATGAACGCGGGCCTGCACGTCGACCTGCCGCATCTGGACGAGACCGGGGCGGACGGCATCGGCCTGTTCCGGACCGAGTTGCAGTTCATGGTCTCGGCCACCATGCCGCGGCTCGCCGCCCAGATCGAACTCTATGCCCAGGTCCTCAATGCGGCGGGCGAGCGGCCGGTCATTTTCCGCACCCTCGATGTCGGCGGCGACAAGGTGCTGCCCTATATGGTGGGCCAGCGGGAAGAGAATCCGGCGCTCGGCTGGCGCGCGATCCGCCTGGTTCTGGACCGGCCGGCGCTGCTTCGCTATCAGCTCCGCGCGCTCTTGATCGCGGGCGCCGGCAAGACCCTGTCGGTCATGTTCCCGATGGTCGCCGACGTCGCCGAATTCCGTCAGGCACGCCAGATTCTCGAGGTCGAGCGGCGCCGGCTCGAACGCCTGGGGCGGCCGCTGCCGGCGGCGATCCGGGTCGGCACCATGCTGGAAGTGCCGGCGCTCGCCTATCAGCTTCCGGCGCTGCTGCCGCTGGTCGATTTCATCTCGATCGGTTCGAACGACCTGCTGCAATTCTTCTTCGCGGCCGATCGCGGCAATCCCAAGGTGGCCGGGCGCTACGACCTGCTGGCGCCCTCGGCGCTCAAGCTGCTGCGCGATATCTGCGCCACCTGCACCGCGGCCGACGTGCCGGTCTCGCTGTGCGGCGAAATGGCCGGCCGGCCCCTCGAAGCCATGGCGTTGATCGGC
Source organism: Zavarzinia sp. (assembly GCA_041915065.1). GTDB lineage: Bacteria > Pseudomonadota > Alphaproteobacteria > Zavarziniales > Zavarziniaceae > Zavarzinia. The sequence continues at coordinate 2,733 of JAYSCC010000416.1, read as the reverse complement.
CTCGGCTTCCGCTCGATTTCGATGAACGCGGTGTCGATCGGGCCGGTGAAGGCGATGCTGCGCGGGCTGAACGTCGGCGACTTCCGCGCCTACCTCGAAAGGTTGATCGAGGGGCCGGATCGCACGCTGCGCGGCAAGATCGAAAGTTTCGCGCGCGACCATGGCGTCGCCATCTGAGTGGCGTCTTTGTCGCAGCTGTAAGTGTATGATGAAACGGGCGATTAACCGAGTTGCGTTCATCTGCCGACCTTCTTATGGTGGCGGCAGCTTTCTCGAAAGGTCGGGGTCGTTCGCCGGGGCGGCCTGAATCAGTCATCCGGTTGTCACGCGTTATTTCGCCGACCGGGGCGTTGCGAGAGTTTCGATGGCACAGGGCAGACGTAAGCCGTATCTGGTGCAGCCGGATGTCGAAGTTCCGGCTGAGGATTCCTATTATTCCGGTGTCGGTGCCCAGCTGCGGGAGGCGCGCCAGTCCTATGGCCGCACCACGGCCGAGATCGGCGCCGCGCTGCGGATCAAGCCCGCCCATCTCGATGCCCTCGAAAGGGGCGAGACGGATGGCACGCCGGGCTTGACCTATGCCCTCGGCTATCTCCGCTCCTACGCCACTTTCCTCGGCCTCGACGGCGAGGCGGCGGTGGCCGCCTTCAAGGCGGAGCTGAACCGCACGCCGGAGCCGCAGCCGCTGAATTTCCCGGCTCCCGTCCAGGAAGCCAAATTCCCGACCGGGCGTGTGCTCTCGCTCTCGATCGTGCTCGCGGTGCTGGTCTACGGCGGCTACTACTACGTCTCGCGCACCAATACGATGCCGGCCGAAGTGGTGCCCTCGGTACCCGCCGAACTGGCCGAGGCGCCGGCGCCCCAGCCGGGTCCAGGGGCTGTCCCCGCGGCGGCGCCCGCCGTACAGGCGCCCGCGTCCAGCGATCCGACCTCGGCCTACGCCGCCCAGATGCCGGCTCCGGCGGTGGAACCGGCGCCCAGCGCCGCCGTCTCCATCACCCCGACGGTGCCGGTGCTGACCGTGGCGCCGGGTGCGCCCGCGGTGCCGGGGGCTCTGCCCAGCGTGGTACCCGCGCCCCCGGGTTCGACGCCGACGCCACTGCCGACCGATGTCGCGGCCCCGCCGCCGGTCGCCGTTCCTGCGCCAGCGACCACTGCCGCTACCACCCATGTGCCGTCGCCCAACGCCGAAGGCCGGGTCGTGCTGAAGGCGACCGACGCCGCCTGGGTCCAGGTCCAAGGTGCCGGCAACGAAATCCTCTTCACGAAGATCCTGCGCGCGGGTGACACTTACGTCGTGCCCGCGCGGCCGGACGTCGTTCTCGTCACCGGCAATGCGGGGGCGGTCGAAGTGATCGTCGACGGCAAGTCGCTCGGCAGCCTCGGGGCCGTCGGGCAGGTCCGCCGCAACGTGCCGCTCGATCCCGAGAAACTGCTGGAAGGCGCCGCCAAGCCGCCGGCTTGAGGCGCGGGACGTAGACCCCATGACCGTGCGCGCCTATCGCCAGATCGTCCGCCGCAAGAGCCGGCAGATCATGGTCGGCTCCGTGCCCGTGGGCGGCGATGCGCCGATCTCGGTGCAGACCATGACCAATACGGTCACTGCCGACGTCGAAGGCACCATCGCCCAGATCCGCGCCGCCGAGGCGGCAGGGGTGGACATCGTCCGCGTCTCCTGCCCGGACGAGGACGCCACCAAGGCGCTCAAGGCAATCGTCAAGGCATCCAAGGTGCCTGTCGTCGCCGACATCCATTTCCACTACAAGCGTGCGATCGAGGCGGCGGAAGCCGGCGCCGCGTGCCTCCGCATCAACCCGGGCAACATCGGCTCGGCCGCGCGTGTCCGCGAAGTCGTGCAAGCGGCCAAGGACCATGGCTGTTCGATGCGGATCGGTGTCAATGCGGGCTCGCTCGAACGAGAATTGCTGGAGCGCTATGGCGAGCCTTGTCCGGAGGCCATGGTCGAATCCGCGCTCAACCACGCCAAGATCCTGGAAGACAACGACTTCACCGAATTCAAGATCAGCGTGAAGGCGTCCGACGTGTTCCTGGCCGTGGCCGCCTACCAGGGCCTGGCGGAAGCCTGCGACTACCCCCTGCATCTCGGCGTGACCGAAGCGGGCGGCTTGATCACCGGCACGGTGAAAAGCTCGATCGGCATCGGCTCCCTGCTCTGGGCCGGGATCGGCGATACGATCCGCGTTTCCCTCTCGGCCGAGCCGGTCGAGGAGGTGAAGGTCGGTTTCGAGATCCTGAAGGGCCTCGGGCTTCGTCACCGTGGCGTTTCCATCGTTTCCTGCCCGTCCTGCGCCCGCCAGGCGTTCCAGGTCATCAAGACGGTCGAAGTGCTGGAAAAGCGCCTCGCCCATATCTCGACGCCGATCACGCTCTCGATCATCGGCTGCGTGGTGAACGGGCCGGGCGAAGCGCGCGAGACCATGCTGGGCGTCACCGGCGGCGGCAACGGCAATCACATGGTCTATGTGAACGGCCTGACCGACCACAAGGTGACCGACGGCGACCTGATCGACCATGTCGTCGAGCTGGTCGAGACGCGCGCGGCCGAGATCGAAGCGGCGAAAAACGCGGCCCCTGAAGCCGCCGAATAGCGATACAAACCGAGTTCACGGGCCATGGCGGGGCGGGATCCCGCCGTGGCCGAAGCCTTTGGATATTCGAGGACCATCATGGCAGCGCTGCAATCCGTTCGCGGAACCCACGACCTCCTGGGCG
>JAYSCC010000415.1:0-3574 GCA_041915065.1 Zavarzinia sp. | reverse complement strand
CACCGCCCGGCTTCAGCACGACGCGGGCGAAGTCGAGCGCTGCCTCGCAGAGCGCCATGATCTTCAAATGATCGGTCGCCTTGTGCCCGGTGGACGAGGCCGCCATGTCCGACAGCACGACATCGGCCGGCCCGCCCAGCAGGGCGCGCAGCCGATCCGGCGCGTCTTCGGCGAAGAAATCGAGCTGGATCACTTCGGCGCCCGGCATGGGGGCGACCTCGGTCAGGTCGATGCCCACCACCTTGCCGTTGGGCGCTGAATCGCCGGGGCGGGAGCGCACCCGCTGGCTCGCCACCTGGCACCAGCCGCCGGGTGCGGCGCCGAGATCGACCACGAAGGCGCCGGGCCGCAGGACATGCAGCTTGTCGTCCATCTCGATCAGCTTGAAGGCGGCGCGGCTGCGATAGCCTTCGCGCTTGGCCGCGGCGACATAGGGATCGTTCAACTGGCGTTCGAGCCAACGGGCCGAGGAGGCGGTGCGCTTCTTCGCCGTTTTCACCCGCACATGCAGGCCATGGGCGGGGCCGATACCGGCGCCCGACTTCTTGCCACCCGATTTTCCCGTCATGGCTTCGTGCCCGCCATCAAACCCATCAACACACCTTCGCGGAGCCCCCGGTCGGCGATGCGCAGGCGCTGTTCCGGCCAGGCATCGAGGATCGCCTCGAGAATGGCGCAGCCGGCCAGCACCAGGTCCGCCCGGTCGCGCCCGATGCAGGGATTGGCCGCCCGCCCTTCGAAGGGCAGCGCACGGATACCGCCGATCACCCGGTCCACTTCGGCCCTGGTCATCCAGGAACCGTCGACCCGGCTGCGGTCATAGCGCGGCAGGTCCATGCGCACCGCCGCCAGCGTGGTGACCGTGCCCGAGGTGCCGAGAAGCTGAAAACCGTGTTCGAGGGCTGCCTGCGCCGGGTCGTGCTTTTCCGCGAAGGGTGCCAGGGCGTCGCGCACCTCGGCCACCATGCGGGCATAGAGCGTGTCGTCGACCTGGACGCCGCCGAAACGCTCCGCCAGGGTGACGACGCCGAGACGGAGCGAGGTCCAGTCCAGCATCTCCGCCCGGTCGGGTCCGGTCACGGAGAGCCAGGCGAGTTCGGTCGAGCCGCCGCCGATGTCGAAGACCAGCGCCCGGCGCCGGTCGGGATCGAGCAAGGGGGTGCAGCCGGCGACCGCCAGCCGCGCCTCTTCCTGGGGCGAGATCACTTCGAGGGCGATGCCCGTCTCGTCCTTGGCGCGGTCGAGGAATTCGGGGCCGTTGGCGGCGCGGCGGCAGGCTTCGGTGGCGATCGCCCGGATATGGGTCACCTTGCGCCGGCGCATCCGCCCGGCGCAGACCTGCAAAGCCTCGATCGTGCGCTCGATCGCGGCATCGGCGATCCGCCCGTGGGAGGCCAGGCCCTCGCCCAGGCGGACGATGCGCGAAAAGGCGTCGACGATCCGGAAAGTGCCGTGACGGGCCGGTTCCGCGATCAGCAGGCGGCAATTGTTGGTGCCGAGATCCAGCGCCGCATACATGGGGGGATCATTCTTGCCCCGCTGCGGCAGGGGCACCGCCCGAGTGCCCGCACCCGGGGAGTCTTGGCCCGAAGGGCTCACGTCCGACAAGATCGACCTCAAACCATCGGAGCAGCCCGCGCCGCCCCACTTGCCGCCATGATAGCAGTTTTACCGCTGATGGGTAGAATTCCGCCATGCCACCAGCGAATACTGGAGCGTCATGCTGAAAACCCTCTGCCGTCGCGGACTCCTGGCCCTGGGCCTGTTTCTGGCCCTCGGTGCGGCGGCCCGGGCGGGGGAAGCGCCGCTCGATGCCGGCGACCGGCTGTTCGTGCAGGCCAATGTGCAATGGACCGTCGGCCACGAGATCGGCCACGCCTTGATCGACCAGCTAGACCTGCCCGTCTTCGGGCGGGAGGAGGATGCGGCCGACATGCTGGGCGCCATGCTCCTGGTGCTGCGCCGGGATATCGGCTTGCAGCCGGATTTCCGCGCCCGCCTGAAGGCGATCGCCGACGGCTGGCTGCTCGAATGGATCGACGATGTCGAATTGCAGCGGGCGATCCCCTATTGGGACAGCCATTCGCTGGACATCCAGCGTCTCTTCACCTTCACCTGCCTGATCTACGGCAGCGACCCGAGCCATCTGGAAGACCTCGCCGATACCGCCACCCTGCCGGTCGAACGCGCCCTCTATTGCCCGGACGAATATGCCCTGGCCGCCCGCTCGATCGATTGGGTGGCGCGCAACTTCGGCCGGCCCGAGGGGGCTGCGATCGAGCCGGGGGCGGGCCGCTTCAAGGTCGTCTTCGACAAGGTCGGATCGGAGGACTACGCCGATCTGATCGAGATCGTGAAAGCCGATCCCTTCCTGGAGGAATCCGCCGAGCACCTGTCGCGACGCCTGCGCCTGCCCCGCGACATCACCATCGTCTTCACCGACTGCGGCAATGCCGAAGCCTTCTACAACGAGCGCACGGTCGAAATCGTCATGTGCTACAGCCTGCTCCGCCATTTCGCCGACTACGCCCGCCGCCGCCACCAGCAGGAACCCGGCCGCAGCCTCTGCTCCGTCCCCGTCCCCGGCCTGCCGGCGGGGCGGCGTTTCGGGTGCCCATAAAGCCATAATGCCGATAGGCTGGAGACGGTTGGCAGGCAATCGAGCGTGAGATGAACGGCAAACCACTGACCGACGAAGAGGGCGAGGTCCGCGAGCTGACGGCGCAAGACCTGCGTTCGATGAAGCCTGCAGCGGAGGTGCTGCCGGCCGAGCTGTCGGCCGTACTGATGCCCGAGCGGCGCGCTACTCAAGAGCCAGGACCTTCGAGCCCGATTACCGCCACCTTCGATCCAGAGGCCGACGCCGCCTATATCTGCCTGTCATCGGAAAAATTCGCCAGGACGCAGCAGGTTTCCGACTGCATCCTGTTCGACTTCGACGCGGACGGCCGCCTGATCGGCATCGAAGTGCTCGACGCCCGGCGCCTGCTGAGCGCCGATCTCCTCGAATCCCTTCCCGCCCCTCCGGCGCCAGGAGAATGGCGAATCAGAGTTGCACTTGCAGGGCGGCACCGAATTTCACGGCAAGTCCGACGAGCAGAAGGGCAACAATCAAGGCGACGGCAATCCGGTTGATGAAAACATCCCACCGTCACCGCGGCGGGGAGTGCGCGGGATAGGTGACGGGCCAGCGTTTTACCGCGATCGCCTTTTCGAGCAGCGCGATTGAAATGGGGATGCGATTCACCCTGCCATACGGCGGTTTGAAGACCAAGCCCCCGAGGTTCCAGCCCTCTTCGCCATGGTGGAAATACAAACGGTAATCTTCGAGATCGACATCGAAACGTCGGCCGAATTCGGTGATGAAGGCAAATGCATCGTCACCTTCGATCCCAAGGGCATCAAACAGATCTGCCTCCGCCGGCGGCAAATCGGCCGTCCCGGCGTATTGCCTGAGAAACACGTCCAGCGGCGCGGCGACGGTATCCATGGCCTCAGTCAACTACCGTCATCAGGTTGAGACAAGCCGCCGGGGCCATGGTCGGCCCCCGTTTCGGATTCCGACCGGCGCCCA
>JAYSCC010000414.1:0-3597 GCA_041915065.1 Zavarzinia sp. | reverse complement strand
ACTGGCCTGGGCGCGTACCGTCCTGCCGAACCAGGGTTATGGCGCCGTGCCCCGCAAGCCGTCGGACGTGCTGAGCGTCGGCGACGTGGTCGCGGTCGAGCCGCTGAAGGCCGGGGGCGGGGCCTATGCTCTCCGCCAGATCCCCAATGTCGGCGCCGCCTTCGTGGCGCTGGATCCCCATACCGGGCGCGTGCTCGCCATGGTCGGCGGCTGGTCCTACAGCGAGAGCCAGTTCAACCGGGCGACCCAGGCGTTGCGCCAACCTGGTTCGACCTTCAAGCCCTTCGTCTTCGCGACCGCGCTCGAAAGCGGCCTGACCCCTTCGACCATGGTGCTGGACGGTCCGTTCCAGGCCGATCAGGGCCCGGGGCTGCCGCCCTGGCGGCCGGACAATTTCGAACATAATTTCATGGGGCCGATCACGCTCCGGGTCGCCCTCGAGCATTCGCGCAACCTGGTCACCGCACGGCTCGCCTTCTATCTCGGGATGGACAAGGTGAAGGCGCTGGCCGAGCGCTTCGGCGTCGTCACCGACCTGCCGCCCTATCTCGCCATGTCGCTCGGCGCGGGCGAGACGACGCTGCTGCGCATGACCGCGGCTTACGGCGAATTCGTCAACGGCGGCAAGAAGATCACGCCGAGCCTGATCGACCGCATTCAGGACCGCCGCGGCCGCACCGTGTTCAAGCACGACATGCGGCCCTGCGACGGCTGCACCGACATCGCCTTCAACGGCCAGACCCCACCCGCCATCCCCGACACCAGGGCCGAGGTGATCGACGCCGGCACCGCCTATCAGATGGTCTCGCTGATGCAGGGCGTGGTCGAGCGCGGCACGGGCGCCCGGGTGCGCGCGGTCGGCAAGCCCCTGGCCGGCAAGACCGGCACCTCGAACGATTCGAAGGACCTCTGGTTCGTCGGTTTCTCGCCCGATCTCGTGGCCGGTGTCTTCTTCGGCTTCGACCAGCCGCGTTCGCTCGGCGCCAAGGAGACCGGCGGGCTGGTCGCGGCGCCGGTGTTCCGCGATTTCATGATGGAAGCGCTGAAGGACAAGCCGGCGACGCCGTTCCGTATTCCGCCCGGCCTTCGCTTGGTGCGTGTCAATCCGTCGACCGGGGCGCCCGCAGCACCCGGCGAGCCGGCGATCTTCGAGGCCTTCAAGCCGGGTACCGAGCCATTCGGCCCGCGCCCCGTGCTCGACGGCACCAACGACGGCAGCTTCTCGCTCGACGACGGCACGACCACGACCGATCCTGATTTCCTGGGCGCGATCGGCGCCCCCGCGGCACCCGGTGCTCCGGCTGCGCCCACCTCTTCGGGCGACAGTGCGACCGGCGGTCTCTATTGATCCCGAGGGGGGTTCCCGGCTATATCGGGCCTCCCTTTCTGGACCGCAGGACCCATGCGCGCCGATATCGAATCCCTCAATGCCGAAATCAAGCAGTCGCTCGAACTGCTGAGGAGGCATCTTTGACTGGGACGTCGCCAACGTCCGTCTCGCCGAACTGAACGCTCGGGTCGAAGACCCGAGCCTGTGGAACGATCCCGCCGAAGCGCAGAAGATCATGCGCGAGCGCACCCGCCTCGACGATGCGATCGGTGCCTACCGCCGCCTCGAGGCCGAGCTGACCGACACCGTCGATCTCGCCGAAATGGCCGAGGCCGAAGGTGACGAGGGCATGATCGACGATGCCGTCGCCAATCTCCGCCGCGTGCGCGACGAGGCGGGCGATGCCGAAGTGAAGGCCCTGCTCTCGGGCGAGGCCGACGGCAACGATACCTATCTCGAAGTCAACGCCGGCGCCGGCGGCACCGAGGCCCAGGACTGGGCCCTGATGCTGCTCCGTATGTATACCCGATGGGCCGAGCGCAAGGGCTACAAGGTCGAGTTGATCGAAGACAGCCCGGGCGAACAGGCCGGCATCAAGTCGGCCACCATCATGGTCAAGGGCCTGAACGCCTATGGCTGGATGAAGACGGAATCGGGCGTGCACCGCTTGGTTCGCATCTCGCCCTTCGACTCGAACGCCCGGCGACAGACCAGCTTCGCCTCGGTCTGGGTCTACCCGGTGGTCGACGACACGATCGAGATCGAGATCCTGGACAAGGACCTGCGGGTCGACACCTACCGCGCATCGGGTGCCGGTGGCCAGCACGTCAACAAGACGGACTCGGCGATCCGTATCACCCATATCCCGACCGGCATCGTGGTCGCCTGCCAGGCCGACCGCTCGCAGCACAAGAACCGCTCGCAGGCCATGTCGATGCTGAAAGCGCGCCTCTACGAGCGCGAACTGCAGATCCGGGAAGAAGCGGCCAAGGCGACCGAAGAGACCAAGACGGCGATCGGCTGGGGCCACCAGATCCGTTCCTACGTCCTGCAGCCCTATCAGATGGTCAAGGACCTGCGCACTGGCGCCGAAACCTCGGACACCCAGGGCGTGCTGAACGGCGATCTCGACCGCTTCATGGCGGCGGCACTCGCGGCTCGTGTCGAGGGTAGCGGCGGCGCCGAAGTCGCCGACCTGGACTGATAGGGCTCTCGGCCCGCCAGCAGGCGGGGCTCAGGGATTGGTGACGATCAGCGAGGGCTTGGCGCCTTCGGCTGGCTTGGCCGGTTCGGCGGCGGCTGCGGTCGGCTTCCGCTTCAGGTTGCCCTCGATGCGGGCGCCGGCCTCGACGCCGATGCTGTCGTGCAGGATATCGCCCGCGATCACCGCTGTGGCCGCCAGTTCCACCGTGTCGGCGACGATGCGGCCTTCGACCCGGCCCCGGACATGCACCGTATTCGCCTTGATCTCGCCGATGATCACGCCGTCCGGGCCGAGAGTCAGGCAGTTGCAGGAAAGGTCGCCCTTCACGGTGCCGTCGACTTGGATGTCGCCGGTCGAGACGAGGTCGCCTTCGATCGTCAGCCCCTCGGCGAGGAGCGACGGGGGCAGGCTGCTGCCGCGGTGCCTATCGCTCCGCGACGCCTTCGGGTTGCTCTGCTTGTCCTTGTTGAACATGGCTGCCGGCCTCGATGAAGGGCGTGGGGTCGCGGGGAACGGTATCGAACATCACCTCGTAATGGAGGTGCGGGCCGGTCGAGCGGCCGGAACTGCCGAGTTTGCCGACCACGTCGCCCACCTCGACCTTATCGCCGACATGGACGTCGATCGCGCTCAGGTGGGCGTAGCGGGTCTGTAGCCCAAAGGCGTGGCGGATCCGGACCGAGCGGCCATAGGCGCCAGCCCAGCCCGCCTCGATCACTTCGCCCGGCGCGGTCGCCATCACAGGCGTGCCGACGGGGGCCGCGAAGTCGAGCCCGGGGTGGAAGGCGAGGCGGCGGTTGATCGGGTCGACCCGGCTGCCGAAGCCGCTGCGCAATTCATAGTCCTTGATCGGCCGCGCCAGGGGCATGACCGGCAGCGCGGCGCGGAGCGCGTCGAGCCTTGCGATGCCACTGGTCAGGCGCAGCAGCTTGGCGCTGTCCTCGGTCGGGCCGGCGGCGGTGGCGAGCGTATCGAGGTCGACCATCGGCCCGCCCGAACCGCCGTCGGTACCCGCGACGATCTGGTCGAGGTCGAGACCGGTCGGCGTGAGCTGACCTGCGAG
>JAYSCC010000413.1:0-3598 GCA_041915065.1 Zavarzinia sp. | reverse complement strand
CGGCGCGGCGGCGCGGGGCAGGGGCGGTCGGCCTAGTCGCGGTGGTCGATCTCGCCTCCTGGGAAGATCTCTGCCTCGCCTACGGCCAGGCGCCGAGCAAGGAAAAGCCCTGATGAGCAGCCTCGACTTCGCCCTGATCCGCCACGGCCAGCAGGCGGCCGGCTTCGACGCCGATCCCGACCCCGGGCTCAACGCGGTCGGCGATCTCCAGGCCGAAGCCATGGCGGAAGCCCTGGGGGAGGCCGGCGGCCGCCAGCTCTATGCGAGCCCGCTGCGCCGGGCGCGGCAGACGGCGGCGGCGATCGAACGGCGCTGGGGCGTCGCCGCCCTGGTCGAGCCCCGCGTCGCCGAAGTGCCGACGACGAGCATGAGCCTCGAGGCGCGCGGGGACTGGCTCAATCATTTCCTGCAGGAGACTTGGGAGGCTCAGCCGCCCGCCCTGCGCGCCTGGCGCGACGGTATCGCCGACTTCCTGCTGAACCTGCCCGGGCCCGCGGTGATCGTCAGCCATTTCGTGGTGGTCAATGCCGTGGTCGGGCTCGCCACCGGCGATCACCGGGTCACGCCGTCGATGCCGGATCATTGCTCGATCAACCGCTTCCGGGTCGAGGGTGGGCGTCTCCATCTCCTGGAAAAGGGCGCCCAGCGGCGCACGGTGGTGGGGTGACGGCGATGCGCGACCACAGCCTGCTCACCGTGGCCGAAATGAGCCTGGCCGACCGGCTCACCATCGAGGGCGGCACGCCCGGCCTCGAACTGATGGAAAACGCCGGCCGCGCCGTCGCCCAGGCGATCGTGGCGCGCTGGCACGCGCAGCCGACCGTGGTGCTCTGCGGCCCCGGCAACAATGGCGGCGACGGCTGGGTGGTGGCCCGCCTGCTCGCCGCCTATGGCTTCCCGGTGACGGTCGCCAGCATGGTCGGCCGCGAAGCCTTGAAGGGCGATGCCGCGGCCATGGCGGCGAAATGGACCGGGGCCGTGGTGCCGCTCGGCCCCGAAGCCCTGGCGGGCAAGAGCCTGGTGGTCGACGGCATCTTCGGCGCCGGCCTGGCCCGGCCCGTGGACGAGACGGTGGCGGCGGTGATCGCGGCGGCCAAGCCGGGCCGGGCCGTGGTGGCGATCGACCTCCCTTCGGGCGTCAACGGCGACACCGGCGCCGTGCTGGGCGCCGCCTTCGAGGCCGACCTGACGGTCACCTTCTTCCGGGCCAAGCCGGGTCATTTCCTGTTTCCGGGCCGGGCCAAGGCGGGCCGCCTGGTGGTCGCCGACATCGGCATCGCAGGCGAACGCCTGGCCGAGATCGCCCCGCAGCACGCCGAGAACACGCCGGCACTCTGGGCCGCTTCCTTCCCCCGGCTGCACCAGGACGGCCACAAATCCGACCGCGGCCATGCCGTCGTGCTGGCCGGCGGGCCGCTCAATCCCGGGGCGGCCCGGCTCGCCGCCCGGGCGGCGCTGCGCACCGGGGCGGGATTGGTGACGGCGGTCGGCCATCCGACCACGGCCAAGGTCCTGGCCGGCCATCTGACCGCGGTCATGGTGGCGGCGATCGACGGGCCGGCCGGCCTCGCCCGCCTGCTCGAAGACCGCCGCAAGAATGCCGTGGTGATCGGCCCCGCCGCCGGCGTCGGCGACGAGACTTTCGAGACCAGTCTGGCCGCGCTGAAATCCGGCGCCGCCGTGGTGCTGGACGCCGATGCCCTGACCTCGGCCAAGGGCCGGACCGGGGCGCTGTGGGCGGCACGGAAGGGCGCCTTGGTGCTGACCCCGCACGACGGCGAATTCGCCCGCGTCTTCCCGGACTTGGCCGAGCTGCCGTCGCGCGCCGCACGCGCCCGGGCGGCGGCCAAGGCCAGCGGTGCCGTCGTCCTGCTCAAGGGGGCCGATAGCTGCATCGCGAGCCCGGACGGCCGGGTGGCGATCAACGCCAATGCCCCGCCCACCCTGGCCACCGCCGGTTCGGGGGATGTCCTGGCCGGGATCGTGGCCGGCCTGCTGGCCCAGGGCATGCCCGGCTTCGAGGCGGCGGCCGCGGCCTGCTGGCTCCATGGTGCCGCCGCGGAAGGCTTCGGCCGGGGTCTGATCGCCGAGGATCTGGTCGAACGCCTGCCGATCGCCCTCAGAGATGCCGAAAACCACTTGCAGGCAATGGGTCAGGCGAGCTAAATCCCGCATCCACCATGGGCCGCGACGGCAGGACCGGCGTGGCGGACATCCAAGCGGGCGTGGTGGAATTGGTAGACACGCCAGATTTAGGTTCTGGTGGCGCAAGTCGTGGGGGTTCAAGTCCCTCCGCCCGCACCAGAGTGATCCCGGAAGAAAGAGCGATGAACGTAACCGAGACCGCCGCCGACGGCCTGAAGCGCGAATTCCTGATCAGCATCGGTGCGGACGCCATCGACGCCGAAGTGCAGGCCAAGTTGCAGGACCTGGCGACCAAGATCCGCATGCCCGGCTTCCGCCCCGGCAAGGTGCCGATGAGCCTGGTCGCCAAGACCCATGGCGACGCCGCCCTCGGCGAAGTGCTGCAGCAGAAGGTGAACGAGTCGATCCAGTCGACCCTCGCCGAGAAGAACCTGCGCCCGGCGACCGAGCCCAAGGTCGAAGTGACCAAGGCCGGTAAGGGCGAAGACCTGGAATTCAAGCTGGCGATCGAAGTCCTGCCCGATTTCGAGCCGGCCGACGTCAAGGAAATCAGCCTCGAGAAGCTGGTCGCCCCGGTCGCCGACGACGAGGTCGAGACCATGCTGAAGGGCTTCGCCGACCAGCGTAAGAACTACGTCCTCGAGGAAGGCCGCACCGCCAAGGAAGGCGACTCGCTGACCATCGATTTCGTCGGCCGTGTCGACGGCGAAGTCTTCGAGGGCGGCTCGGCCGACGGCGTCGACCTGGTGATCGGCTCCGGCCGCTTCATCCCGGGCTTCGAAGAGCAGCTCATGGGCTCCAAGGCCGGCGATATCGTGAAGGTGAACGTGACCTTCCCGGCCGACTACGGTGCCAAGGAACTGGCCGGCAAGGACGCCGTCTTCGACGTCGAGGTGAAGGAAGTGAAGGTCGCCGCGGAAGTGGTGATCGACGACGAATTCGCCAAGGGCTTCGGTCTCGACGACCTCGAAGCGCTGAAGAAGGCGATGCGCGAGCAGATCGAGCGCCAGCACGCCCAGATGACCCGCCAGCGCCTGAAGCGCGACCTCCTCGACGCCCTGGCCGACCGCCACGATTTCCCGGTGCCGGAAGGCCTCGTCGAGATCGAAGTGGCGCAGATCACCCGCCAGATGGGCGACGGCGAGACCGAGGAAACCCCGGACGAGGCCAAGAAGGCCGAGCTGGCCGCGGAATTCCGCCCGATCGCCGAGCGCCGCGTGCGCCTCGGCCTGCTGCTGGCCGAAGTCGGCCGCCGCAACAATATCCAGGTCAAGGCCGAGGAAGTGAACCGCGCGATCATGGACGAGGCCCGCCGCTGGCCCGGCCAGGAGCGCGAGGTGATCGAGTTCTTCCGCAAGAACGAGCAGGCCCAGGCCCAGCTCCGTGCCCCGATCTACGAGGACAAGGTCGTCGACTTCATGCTCGAACTGGCCCAGACCACGGAGAAGGAAGT
>JAYSCC010000412.1:0-3599 GCA_041915065.1 Zavarzinia sp. | reverse complement strand
ATGCCGCCCCGCTGGCGCCCGGCGTCGCCCTGCCCGGCGGCACTGTCGACCTTGATCTCGACCTGAAGGGCGGGGCCGGGCGCCTGGTCCTGGCCGGGCGCGACCTGGTGCCGCCCAAGGGCACGCTCGACGTCGCCGCCGCCGATATTCCCCATGTCGGCCTCGACGCGACGCTCGACTGGAAGGGCCATAGCGCCACCCTCGACCTCGGCCTGAGCGGCATCCGCGACGCCACGGTGACGGCGCGCGGCACGCTGCCGGTCGATCTCGTCTCCGGCCTGCCCCTGCCGGCGAGCCGGGGCGACATGGACCTCGCCGTTACGGTGAAAGCGGATCTCCGCCGCCTCGCGCCCCTGCTGCCCCTCGGCCAGAACCGGATCGCCGGCAATCTCGATCTCGACGCCCAGATCCGCGGCCCGCTGAGCGCCCCGGAACCCTCGGGCAAGCTCACCCTGACCAAGGGCCTTTTCGTCAACGGGCAGAGCGGTTTCGAGCTGCGCGACCTGGCGCTCGCGGTCGGCTTCGCCGGGCGCACGGCGACCCTGGAGAGCCTGAGCGGGACCGACGGCAACGGCGGCCGCCTGAGCGGCACCGGCCGGGCGAGCCAGCAGGCGGACGGCGATTACGCCATCGATGCCGCGATCAAGGCGACGGGCTTCCGCTTCACCCGCCTCGACCTCGCCACCACCTCGGGCGATCTCGACCTCGCCGTCGCCGGCACTGCGACCGCGCCGGAGGTGAAGGGCAAGCTCACCATCCGCGAAGGGCGGGTCGAGATTTCGGCGACGGTACCGCCCTCGGTCCCCGTGGTCGAGGTACGCGACCCGGCCAAGGAGCAGGCGCCGCCGGTACCGGCCCCTGCCACCCTGCCCAAAGTCGGCCATATCGACATGGTGGTGGAAGCGCCCGGGCAATTCTTCGTGCGCGGCCGCGGCCTCGATTCCGAATGGCGCGGCACGTTGACCCTGAAGGGGCCGATCAACGGGCCCGATATCGCCGGCGGCTTCGAGGTGGTGCGCGGCACCTATACGCTGGCGGGCCGGCCGTTCAAGATTTCGGACGGCTCCCTCACCTTCCCGTCCGGCCTGGCGGCCCCGCCCCAACTCAACGTCGTGGCGAGCGCGCCGGCCGACGACGTCGAGGCCAAGGTCTCGATCACCGGGCCGGCCACCGCCCTCAAGATCGCCCTGTCGTCCGATCCGGCGCTGCCCAGCGACGAGGTGCTGAGCCGTGTGCTGTTCGGCCGCTCGGTCGCCAATCTCTCGGCGACCCAGGCGGTGAAACTGGGCCAGACCGCGCTCGAACTCGCCGGCAAGGGCGGCGGCAGCGTGCTGGGCGGGGTTCGAAACGCCCTCGGTCTCGACCGGCTCGACTTCGGTTCGTCGGATTCGGCCGAGACGAGCACCGGCAGCAGCTCGGGCGGTGCCACGGGCGCGCTCGCGGGCTCCAGCCTGTCGGCTGGGCGTTATATCGCCGACGGCGTCTATCTCGGCTTCGAGCAGGGGCTGACGCCGGATTCGAGCTCGGTCTCGATCGAGGTCGAGATCTATCCCCGCGTCACTGTCGAAGGCACCGTCGGCCAGACCAACGACAGTTCCGTGGGCCTCAATTACAAGTTCGACTATTGAGGGCGCTGCGGCCCGCTCAGTGGAACATGCTCTTCCGCCCGTTCGGGGCATAGAGGTCGTAGCACACGCCGAGCGCCTTGGTCGCCTTGCTGGAACCCTTCAGGTTCACAGTCCAGCTGCGCCCGTCGGCCAGGCTGACGAACATCCGGCTGCCGGCCTTGAAGGCCTGCCAGAAGCCCGAATCGAAGCCGAGGACCGAGGTCATGCCGTGCGGGTCATCGTAGGTGATGCTGGCGAAATTGTCGTAGCGGTTATCGATCGAGACCTGCATCCCGGACGTGGTGCCGACGTTCAGTTTCCACTCGTCCTTCCAGAAGGCGATGATCACGCCCTGGTCGCCCAGCAGGATCGAGAGATACATGCCGTCGTCGAACTTGGTCTCCATGCCGCAATGGCCGAAGGACCCGTCGTCCTGCTGATAGGCGTAGGTGGTCCAGTAACCCGAGACATATTCGTCGATCCGCTTGCCCGCGAAGGCCGGCGTCGCGACCGTCAGCAAAGCGGCGATGAAAGCGATGAGACGCATCGTCTACCCCCATAATGTTATCCCCGGGGAAGAGGATAACATTCGAGGGCGGACGTGGCGACCTCGCCGGCCAGATCGCCATCAGCAGGCCGCGGTCAGGCGACTTGCGACTGTTCCTGAACGACGTCGTGGCCGAAGAAGGAGCGGCCGAGATCGTCAGTGATGGCGATGAGCTGGAGCTGCACCCAGTCCAGGAATTCATGCAAGCCGCCGCCCAGCACCATCTCGATCGAGCGATTGGCGAGGGTGCCGCGGAGCCCGTCCAGGATCTCCAGCGTGCGGTTGCCGGTGCGCAGGCCATAGCGCTGGCGCAGCCGGATCACGATCTCATCGATCGCCGAGACGCCGACCGCGAGCGAGCGCGGGAAGGCGTTGTTGAAGATCAGGAAGCCGGCGACCGAAGCGGGGCTCATGCCGCGCGGCTGGACCCGGCGATAGGCGTGATAGCCGGCGGCCGAGCGCAGCAGGGCGTTCCACTGCGAGACGTCGAGGGCGGAACCCACTTCGGTCGCGGTCGGCAGCAGCATGTGATACTTGATGTCCAGCAGGCGGGTGGTCTGGTCCGCCCGTTCGATCAGCTTGCCGAGCTGGTAGAAATACCAGCCCTCGTCGCGGTAGAGCGTGCCTTCCAGGATGCCGGTATGGGTCTGGCAGGCTTCCTTGATCTTGGAACTGAGGCGCGACAGGTCGGCCCTGCCGGCATCCGCCGGGGTCAAGCCGCGCACCCAGCTGTAATACATGTTGAGCTGGGTCCAGAGCTCGGTCGAGATCAGCGGGCGCAGCGTGCGGGCATTCTCGCGCGCGGCCTTGATGCTGGCGTGGATCGAGCTGTGGTTTTCGGGATCCAGCACATAATAGTGGATCACGTTGTTGGCGGTCGCCGCCTGATGCTTCTTGAAGAAGGCTTCGGTGTCGGCGTGCAGATGCACGATCGACAGCCAGTTCTGCGAGCCGCGGGCATCGCGGCTGAAAGTCTCGTTGACGTCGAGAATGCGCGCCAAGTTCTCCGCCCGCTCCATGTAGCGGGCGAGCCAGAACATGTCTTCGGCGAAACGGGCAAGAAGTCTAGCCAAGCACCCACGTGTCTTTCGACCCGCCTCCCTGGGAGGAGTTGACGACGAGCGAGCCACGCCGCAGCGCGACCCGGGTGAGACCGCCGGGCAGAACCCAGGTGGATTTGCCGGTGATGGCGAAGGGCCGAAGGTCGACGTGACGCGGCTCGACCTCGCCTTCGACCAGGGTCGGGCAGACCGACAGTTTGATGGTCGGCTGGCTGATGTAGTTGTTCGGGTCTTTCAGCAGGTTGGCCCGGCATACTTCCAGCTCTTCCTTGCTGGCCTTGGGGCCGACCGTGATGCCATAGCCGCCGGACTCGGCGACCGGCTTCACCACCAGTTCCGCCAGATGGTCGAGCGTATAGGCGAGCGCCTCCGGCTCCCGGCAGA
>JAYSCC010000411.1:0-3604 GCA_041915065.1 Zavarzinia sp. | reverse complement strand
CGCGTAACCATCGAAGAACCATATGGGAGGAACTTATGGGGGGTATTTCACTGCTGCGGACGGCCGTCGCCACCGCCGCCATCATTGCCGCCGGTGCCGGCCTCGCGCCGGCTCGGGCGGCCGACCAGAGCCCCTGGCAGATCCGCGCCCGTGCGCTGATCGTACTGCCGGAGGAGGATCTGACCGGCAGCAACACGCCTGCCATTCTGGGAGGCGCCGACGCCGATATCTCCGACTCGGTCGTGCCGGAACTCGACATCTCCTATTTCTTCACCAAGAACATCGCGGCCGAGCTCATCCTGGGCACCACGCCGCATGACGTGAAGGTGAGGAATTCCGCCGCCGGCACGCTCGACCTCGGCCACATCTGGCTGCTGCCGCCGACCCTGACCCTGCAGTATCACTTCGCGCCCGAAGCCAAGATCCGGCCCTATATCGGTGCCGGCGTGAACTACACGATCTTCTACGCCCAGGGTGGTGAGAAGGGCATCATCAACGACGTGAAATATGACAACGGCTTCGGCTGGGCCCTCCAGGCCGGCGTCGACATGCCCCTGGACGACCACTGGATGCTGAACGTCGATGTGAAACAGATCTTCCTCTCCACCACCGCGACCGTGAACGGCGCCATCAAGGCGGACGTGGACATCAACCCGCTGCTCGTCGGCTTCGGCGTCGGCTACCGCTTCTGATCGCTCCCGAACCGGACGGCCGCCCGGCCGTCCGGCATCACGCGAGCGCCTGGGATTTCACGATGGCGCTGACGGCGAGCCCGGGGGCCAAGCCGAGTTCGGCCACCGCACGCCGGGTCACCCGGGCGATCAGGCGATCGCCGCCACAATCGAGCAGCACATCGGCACCGTCGCCCCGCGTCACCAGTTCGATCACCCTGGCCGGCAGGATGTTCTGTGCCGACACGCTGCCCGGCACGCCGGTCGCCA
Source organism: Zavarzinia sp. (assembly GCA_041915065.1). Taxonomy (GTDB): domain Bacteria; phylum Pseudomonadota; class Alphaproteobacteria; order Zavarziniales; family Zavarziniaceae; genus Zavarzinia. The sequence continues at coordinate 2,663 of JAYSCC010000411.1, read as the reverse complement.
ATATGACGTCGCGGGCGTGGATCCAGAGCCTTCGCGGCGCACCCAGGGGGGCATCGATCTTCTGCACCACCAGGCGTCCCAACCGGCCATCGAGGAAGCTCAGGCCCTCGGCCTCGTCGTGACCGGCGACGCGGAGTTCGATCACCACGCCGGCATCCCGCCGGGCCGACAGACAGGCGACGTCGAGCCGGCCCATGACCTCTGCCAGGGTGCCGGCGGCGGCGATCCGCCCTTCGTCCAGCACCACGAGATGGCTCGCCAATTCGACCACTTCCGAAAGATCGTGGGAGACATGGACGATCGGCACCAGAGCCTCGTCACGGAGCCGGGCCAGGAAAGGTAAAACCTCCTGCCGCCGGGCGTCGTCGAGGGCGGAGAGCGGCTCGTCCATCAGGAGCAGGCGCGGATTGGCGAGCAAGGCGCGGCCGATCGCGACCCGCTGCTTCTCCCCGCCGGAGAGGAGGCGCGGCCGGCGGCCGAGCAGGTGACCGATGCCCAGCATGTCGACCACGGCATCGAAGCCAACCAAGTCTTCGCCCTTGGGCGCGAAGAAGCGGCCATAGAGCAGGTTCTGGCGCACGGTGAGATGCGGAAACAGCCGGCCTTCCTGGAAGACATAGCCGAGGCGCCGACGATGCGGCGGCAGGTCGATCCCGGCTTCCGTATCGAGCAAGACGAGATCGTCGATGGCGATCCGGCCGCGCAACGGCTTTGTCAGCCCGGCGATGACATTGATCACCGTGGTCTTGCCGGAGCCGGAGGGGCCGAACAGGCTGGTCACCCTTCCATCGGCGGTGAAGGCGACGTCGAGACTGAAATCCCCGGCCTTATGGGCGATCGCGACCTGCAGGCTCATGCGACCCGCCGGCCCAGGCGCCGCGCCATATATTCGGAGGCGATCAAGGCCGTCATCGAAATGGCGACCGAAACGCCGACCAGTCGGAACGCGGCGGCATCGCCCCCCGGCACCTGGGTCAGGGTGTAGATCGCGGTCGGCAGGGTCTGAGTCTCGCCCGGGATGTTGGAGACGAAAGTGATGGTGGCGCCGAATTCGCCCATCGCCCGGGCGAAAGACATGATCACCCCCGCCAGCACACCAGGCAGTACGATCGGCAGCGTGACCGTGAGAAAGACCCAGGCGGGTGACGCGCCGAGGGTCCCGGCCGCCTGTTCGAGCCGGCGGTCGACCGCATCGAAGGAGAGCCGGATCGCCCGCACCATCAAGGGGAACCCCATGACGGCGCAGGCGAGCGCCGCCCCCGTCCAGCGGAAGGCGAAGACGATGCCGAAGTGTTGATCGAGAAAGGACCCGATCACCCCTCGCCGGCCAAACAGGATGAGCAGGATGAAGCCCGTCACCACCGGCGGCAGGGTGAGCGGCAGATAGACCAGGGCATCGAGCACCGCGATACCCCGAAACCGCCCTCGTGACAGCACGAAGGCGGTTCCGATGCCGAAGGGCAGGCTGACGGCGACCGCCCAGAGGGAAACCTTCAGCGACAGGAGAATCGCCGTGACTTCCTCCGGGCTCAGATCGAACACGGAACTCAGTTCGTCGCCGGCGCCTTCATCACGGTGAAGCCCTGCGCGGTGAACACGGCCGCGGCCGGCGCCGTTTGCAGATAGGCATAGAAGGCCTTGGCATCCGGATTGGTCGATTCCTTCAGCACGGCGATCGGATAGACGATCGCGGGATAGGAGTCGGCCGGGAAGGTCGCCACCACCTTGACGGTCGGATCGGCCGCTGCATCGGTGCCGTAGACGATGCCGAAGGGCGCTTCGCCGCGCGCCACCAGGGCGAGCGCCGCCCGCACGTTTTCGGTCAGGGCCACCTTGTCCTTGACGCCGTCGTAGATGCCCAGGTTCTCGAGCGCGGTCTTGCCATAGGTGCCGGCCGGCACCGAGGCGGGATCGCCCATGGCGAGCTTGCCGCCGGCGAGCAGCGCCGCGAGGTCGAAGCCCTTGCCCAGCATCACCGGATCGACCGCGGCATCCTTGGGCGCCACCAGGACCAGGGTATTGCCGAGCAGCGGCATTTCCGTGGCCTTCACCGTCAGCTCCTTGCCGGAGAGATAGGTCATCCACTTCATGTCGGCCGAAACGAAGAGATCGGCCGGAGCGCCCGCCTCGATCTGCTTCGCGAGCGCGCCGGAGGCGGCGAAGGAAATCTGCACCACCTTGCCGGTTTCCTTCTGGAAGCCGGTGGCGAGCGTGGTGAGGGCTTCCTTCAGGCTGGCGGCGGCGAAGACCAGAACCGGCTTGTCCTCGGCCCGGGCGGCCCCGGCGAGCACCGAGGGCACCATGGCGACCGCAGCGATCAGGCCCAGAATCTTGCGTTTCGAGAAGAGCATGACGTCACCCCTTGCTTTGATTTCGATGGCGACGGGGGCGGCCCCTGCCGGCCGCCCCGCCGTTACGATAGGTATTACTCGACGGCCAGGATGATGAGCGGCGCCTTGATCAGGGCGATCGCCTTGTCACCGACGTCGAGCACCAGGTCGTCGGCGCTGCCCTTGGTCACCACCGCGACCAGATGCAGGCCGCCGCCGACATCGAGGGCGTATTCGGTCGAGACGACACCGTCGACGCGGCGGGCGATCGTGCCACGGAGCATGTTACGGGCGGAGGTCTTGCCGATCTCGCCGTCCTTGGCCAGGATGACG
>JAYSCC010000410.1:0-3606 GCA_041915065.1 Zavarzinia sp. | reverse complement strand
TGCGAAGCCTTCGCCCTGGCCGAGAAGCTGGGCCTCGACCCGCAGAAACTGTTCGACATTTCCTCGAAGTCGTCGGGCCAGTGCTGGTCGCTGACCTCCTATTGCCCGGTGCCCGGCCCGGTGCCGACCAGCCCCGCCAACCGCGACTACAAGCCGGGCTTCGCCACCGCGATGATGCTGAAGGACCTGAAGCTCGCCCAGGAAGCTGCTTCCAAGGCCGGCGCCGCGGTGCCCCTCGGCAACCAGGCCGCCAGCCTCTATTCCCTGTTCGACGCCGCCGGCCACGGCGGCACCGATTTCTCCGGCATCATCAACCTGCTGCGCGGCAAGCTCTGACCGTTCAGAGCTTCCAGTTGCAGGCCTGGGCGATCCGTTCGATCACCGGACGGATCGCGCCCAGGTCGAAGACCGCTTCCTGCGTCCCCGCCGCGCCGACCAGCTTGATCGCCAAGTGCCGGCCGGCGGCGAGGTCGCGCAGGAAGGGCAGCGGGTTGTCGGCCACCACGGCGCCGTCCCGGGCGACCGACCAGGTGTCCCGCTGCACCGGCCGGTCGTCGATCCGGTAGCTGACCAGGTCGCCACCGTCGGGCCTGAAGGCCGGTAGCAGGAAGACATCCGCCACCTTCTCCTCGCAGCGGAAATAGAGGGTGGCGGGCGCTTCATCCATGCCGGCCCGCGGGCTGGAGACCAGGGCGGCGAGCACCGAACGGCTGCCGTCCACCGCCGAGGTCTGGTCGTAGACCTGCCATTGCCCCGGCCGGGGCGCCTCCGCCGGTGCCGCGGCGGTGGGGTCGAGGCGGTCGTAACAGTCGAGCCTTTGCAGATTGTCGACGACATCGCGGCAGCGGCCGAGCGCGGTCGCCAGGTCGTCGCCCTGCTGAGCCGAAGCGGGAACCGCGGCGAGCAGGAAGGGGACGAGCAGCAGCGCCGGGCGCATCGCGTTTCTCCGCAGAAAAGGCTTGCCCCCATATTGGGCGTTTCGCCTGCGCCGGCAACTCACTTGATCAGGGCGATGGTCTCGCGGAAGCGTGGATGGCGGGCGTCGACCAGCCATTCGAAGACCGCCATTTCGGTGGTCACGATCTCGGCCCCCGCCGCCGCCATGCGGGCGATGCCGGCCGCCTTGTTGGCCGCCGTGCGCGAGCCGATCGCATCGGCGACGACGAAGACCCGGCGCCCGGCGTCGAGCAGGCCCATCACGGTCTGGAGGACGCAGACATGGGCCTCGCAGCCGGCGACCACCAGGGCGTGATCGGGCGCCAGCCGGTCGAGGAAGCCGGGCGCCCGGCAGGAATCGAAACTCGTCTTCTCGATCACCAGGCCCTCGTCCGGCGCGAGGTCGGCCACCGTCGGCCCGAGACCCCTGGGGTTCTGTTCGGTGAACAGCACGGCCACGTCGAGCAGGCCGGCAGCGGCGATCAGGCGTTTCGCATTGGCGACCGCGGCCGCCCCTTCGTCGATCGCCGGCATCAGCCGGGCCTGGAAATCAATCACCAGCAGGGTCGATGTCGCGGCATCCATGGTTCTCATGCGGGGCTCCCGACGCGGGCGAGGCGGTGACGTCCATCATCCTCGATCCCATCATCCTCGATAGCTGGGCGGACGGAAGTGCCGACCTGTCCAAGGGGCCACCGAGCGCGCAATATTCTCGGAACCAGTCGACGAGGCACGACGATGAACCAGCTCGAGAGGGCGATCCGCCTGGCGGTCGAGGCCCATGCCGGCCAGACCGACCGCGGCGGCGCCCCCTATATCCTGCATCCCCTGAAACTGATGCTGGAAATGACCGACGAAGCGGCCCGCATCGCCGCCGTCCTGCACGACGTGGTGGAGGACACGCCCCTCACCCTCGACGACCTGCGCGCCCACGGCTTCGAAGAACTGGTGATCGGCGCCGTCGAAGCCCTGACCAAACGCCCCGGCGAGTCCCGCCTCGAAGCCGCCCATCGCGCCGCCGCCCATCCGGTCGCCCGGCGCGTGAAACTGGCCGACGTTCGCCACAACATGGACCTCTCGCGCTTGGCCCAGCCGACCGAGCGCGACCACGCGAGGCTGGAGCAGTACCGGCAGGTGCTGGCAGTGCTGGAAGCGGTTTGAGCCAAGGGATCAGAGAGCGGCTTTCTCCAGGATCTCCGCCATCCGGGCCCGCCAATCCTTGCCCATCGCCTGAAAGCGGGCAACGACGCGCGGGTCCAGCCGCAGCGTGACCGCCGCCTTCGGATTTTCGACCGGCGGACGACCACGCGACTTCTGAATGCTGGCGTAAAGATCCGGCAGCGCCTCCTTGAACGGCCTGCCCTGCTTCAACTGCGCGTCGGTCAATTCCGGATTGTCCGGATCCCCAGCGATCATCGCCTGGATCTCCGCCTCCGCCGCATCGGAGAGCTTCAGGGAAAATTTGTCAGGCATCAGGCGCCCCTTTCCTTCCGGCTGGCCGGCCGCATCGAAATGACCGAAACCGCCTCCGCGCCGAGCGGCTGGAACACGACGGTGACGACAATCCCGCTGAGCGCACCGATGGCGACGAAGCGACCCTGTTTCGCAGGATAGATTGTCGAGGCCTCGAAAAATTCGATGGTCAGCGCCGCGAAATCCAAGCCGTGCTTGGCGACATTGGCGGCCCGCTTCGGTTCGTCCCAAAGGACTTTCATAGATTATCCGTACACGAAAATTTCCGGCGCCGCAAATAAACGTGTACGAAAATTCTCTTCGGTGCCGGCAATGGCGACCCCGGCAGGGCTCGAACCTGCGACATCCCGCTTAGAAGGCGGGTGCTCTATCCAGCTGAGCTACGGGGCCGTTGAGCGGCGGATGGTGGCGCCGCCCGGGGTCAGCGGACGCGGTCGTATTTGAAATTGTCGGCGTAGGTCTTCAGCTTGAAGGTGGCCGGCTTGGGGTCCTGGACCTCGTAGGGGATGCGGTGCTTGTCGCAATAGGCGACCGCCTCGTCCTTGGTCTCGAAGGTCATCTTCACTTCGCCGTTCATGTCGGTGGTGCCGGTCCAGCCCATCAGGGGGTCGAGGCGGCGGATCGCCTCCGGTTCGAACTCCAGCACCCAGCGGCGGCTGTTCGCCTTGCCCGACTGCATCGCATTCTTGGTCGGCAGATAGATCCGGGCCTGCATCTGGCACTCCATCAAGCGTCGGTTACGCATTTCGCCTTCGGCGAGAACATGGTCTGATCGCGCCGGTCTCGTCAACTGCCGCCCGCGATTCCGGGCCTTCGCCGAACGTCTCATGCAGATTACCGCAACCGAACTCCTGCTCGGCCTTCTCGTTATCGTCGCCGTCGGCACTGCCCTCGCCGCCTTGCTGCGCGGCCGCGGCGGCTCGGTCGCCGGCCAGATCGAAGCCCTCGAACATGCGCAGGAGCGGAGCGAACGGGCGCTCCGCGAGGAATTGTCGCTCAATCGCCAGGAGGCGGCGGCGGCGATGAAGAATTTCGGCGATACGCTGTCGAACCGGCTCGACGGGCTGGCCCAGGGGCTCGATTCCCGCTTCGCCCATCTGGTCGCCGATTCCGCCGCCAAGCTCGACGAGATGCGGAAGACGGTGGACGAGCGCCTGCAAGGCACGCTCGAACAGCGCCTCGGCGAATCCTTCAAGC
>JAYSCC010000409.1:0-3615 GCA_041915065.1 Zavarzinia sp. | reverse complement strand
TCGCCATTGTCGTAATTCAGCGTGACGTAGCCTTCCTTGTCGATCGAGAGCGAGCTGAAGCTGCCCTTGGCGTAGCCGTCGGCCGAAAGGTCGTTCAGTTCGATCGCCGTGCCCGAATATTGCGTGAGCCCCGTGGTCGAGCCGGCAGTGCCGAAATCGAGCGCCAGGGTCTGCGCCGCCGCACCCGGATAGGTGACCGAAAGGGAGAGCGGCGCCGGCGTGGCGCTGGCCAGCGTGCCGTCGGTGTTGAAGGTCACGGCGAAATTAGCCGTGGTCGCCGTGGTATCGTCGGCCGAATTGGCGGCCAGCGACCAAGTGTTGGCCCCGGTCTTGGTCCAGGTCAGATCGACCGAATGGGACGAACCCAGGGAGTCGAAAACATCGACCGAACTGGTGACCGAAGCGCCAGTCGCAATGTCGGCCGGCAGGCCGGCCAAATAGGTGATGGTCGTGCTCGCCTGGGGTGCCAGGGTCTTGTCGACCACCTGCATCTCGCCGATCGAACCGGTGGCGAGGCCCGTCGTCGGATCGACCTTGTAGGCCTGGGCATAGTAGCCCGAGCCATTCTCGAGATAGCCGTCGGCATTGAGCTGGAAGTCGCCCGCGCGGGTGTAATAGTCCCGGTCCTCGAAGGAGGTTCCGGCCGTGGTCACCGAGGTCGGCTTGGAGACGACGAAGAAGCCGTTGCCGGCGATCGCCTGGTTGCTGTCGATCCCCGTCGTCTCGGTCGTGCCGTTCACCGCGTTGGCGTAGAGGGGTGAGGCGATGACGCCGCCGGATTGATAGGTGGTACGGCTCGCCTCGGTTACCAGGGCTTCGAAATTGGTGTCCACGCGCCGGTAGCCGGTGGTACGCGAGTTGGCAATGTTGTTCGAAATCGCGCTGAGCGCCTGGGACTGGGCATTGAGCCCGGACAGCGCCGTGCTGAAATAGCCGACGAAGGACATGGGGACTCCCTCTCTGTACCGGCCGGCGGGATGTGCCGGCACCTTCAGGACCTCCGCTGCAAGCCGCGGGCCAACCAGGAAGGTCAGGGTTTCCGCGGGTTTCGTGGCATCGGGGCGCGTCCTGCCGGCAATTTGTGCCGGGCGTGACAGGGGTCACATGGCTCGGCCGTGCAAAATCCGCCTAGCTGGTCTAGTATTCCGGCCTCGTGGCAGTCCGAGGGGGAAAGCATCATGTCGGCGCGCGCCGTTTCGCTCAGAAAACGTCTTCCGGTGGTATTCGCTATCGGCCTTCTCGTGGCTCCGGGCATGGCCGCCTGCGTGCCCGATTCCAGCGCTCCCGGCGGCACCATCGCCTCCAATGATCCCTGCTCGTCCCAGCGCTCGCAGCTCACCGCGATCGGCGACTATTTCAACCAGGCCATGATCGAAGGCGCCGTCGCAGGCGCGGCCCTCGGTGCGCTGGGGGGCGCGCTGATCGGTGGTGACTGGCAGAGCGCCGCGATCGGCGCCGGTGTCGGTGCCGTGGGCGGCGCCGTGGCCGGCTATTACAGCGCCAAGGCGGAGGCGAACACCGACCGCACCCAGCTCGTCGGCGGCGTCTACAAGGACCTCTATTCCGAGAATCAGCAGATCGACCGCACCACCGCCGCCTTCCGTGGCGTGCGCGCCTGCCGCACCGCCGAGGCGAACGGCATCCGCGCCGACTACAAGGCCGGCCGCATCTCGGCCGACGAGGCGCGCGGCAGACTCGCTGCGGTCAAGACCAAGTTCGAGTGGGAAGTTCAATATGCCGAGGAAGTGGGCGGCAAGATGAACGAGCGCGGCCAGGAATATACCTATGCCGCGACCGAGATCTCCCATTTCGAACCCGGCACCCGCACGCCGACGACCGCTGCCACCTCGGGTGCCAATTACCAGGTGACCGGCCCGGTGCTCACCCGCGTCGCCTCGAAATCGACCCGGGTGCGCGAACTGCCGACGACCGGCAGCCGGCAGATCGGCGGCCTGAAGGCCGGCGAAATCGTCGAGGCGCGGGCGGTGACCGGCGTTTCCGGCAATTGGATGCGCGTGCGCTTGGCCGACGGTACGCCGGGCTTCGTCTCGGCGAGCCTGCTGGTCACCCAGGACAAGTACCGGGGCGATACCGCCACGGTGGCCTCCACGGCCGAGCCGCAGACCGCCGCCCCGCCCCCGCAATCGGCCGGCGGCGTCGTCCAGCTTGCCGAAACCAACCAGATCAAGCAGCGTGCGCTGGCCGACGACGTCTCCGAGTCCCGCACCATGCTGAGCAGCACCACCTTCGAACTCGACCAGCCCCTGACGCTGGCCCCGCTCGGGGCGGTCGACCCGGCGGCATGATGCCGCCTCGAGGTCGGTTCCGGCTTGCGGCGGCCGCGGCGTTCTTCGCCGCGGCCGCCGTGCTGTCTTGCCCCGGTGCCTCGGCCCAGCAGGCGCCCCGGCCGACCTCGAGCTTCGCCGTGGTGCCGCAGCCGATGGTCGAGACCGGCATGCATGGCGCCGCGATCAACGCCATGGCGATGGTCAAGGGCGGCCAGCTCGCCACCGTCTCCGACGACAAGACGATCCGCTTCTGGTCGATCGAGACCGGGCGGCTGAACGCTACCCTGCGCGTCCCCGTGGCGCCGGGGCCGGAAGGCGCCCTGCACGCCATCGCGGCGACGCCGTCGGGCGCCTCCATCGCGGTCGCCGGCAATACCGGCTTCGCCACCGACGGCACCGCCAGCATCTATTTCTACAGTGTCGACAAACAGGCCTGGGTCGGGCGCATCGCCCTCTCCGAGCCGCCGGCCGACACGATCAACGACCTCGCCTTCTCGCCTGACGGCGGCCTGCTCGCGGTCGGCGTCAACGATGCCCGCGGCCTTCGCGTGGTCGACATGAAGGCGCGCAAGTCGACCCTGGTCGACGCCGACTACAAGGACGCCATCACCAGGGTCGATTTCGCCCCCGCCGGCCGCCTTGCTGCCGCCTCTCTCGATGGCACCGTGCGGCTCTATGGCCCGGACATGAAGCGGATCGGCATCTATGCCGCACCGGACGGGGTGAAGCCCTTCGACGTCGCCTTTTCGCCCGACGGCAGCCTGCTCGCGGTCAGTTTCCTGAACGGCGACCGTATCGCCATCCTCGACGGCGCCACCATGAAGCTCCAACGCTTCCTCGAGGGCGACGGACGGCAGAGCGGCCATCTCTCGGTCGTCGCCTGGTCGGCCGACGGCAAGACCGTCTTCGCCGGCGGCACCTACGGCAATTCCAGTGGCGTCAAGATGGTGCGGCGCTGGGCGTTGGACGGCAGCACGGCGGCCGATCTCGCGGTCGCCCAGGACACCGTCCTGAGCCTCACGCCCCTGCCCGGCGGCGGCATGGCTTTCGGCGCCGCCGACCCCGCCTGGGGCACGATCGATGCGAGCGGCGCCATGGGCCTGAAGCTCGACCGCGCCACCGCCGATGTCCGCGACCAGGTGACCGGCAGCTTCGTCGTCGCCCCGGACGGTGCCACCGTCCGCTTCGGCCTCGGCCGCGGCGGCGAGCGCTCCTATGTCTACGACCTGATTTCGGGCGAGCTGAAATCGGCGGAAGGCCTGCCCCGCCCACCCCTCCCGTCCGGCCACGCCCATCTGACCGACTGGCAGAACGGCATCAAGCCGGC
>JAYSCC010000408.1:0-3620 GCA_041915065.1 Zavarzinia sp. | reverse complement strand
ACGAAAGTCTCGCCCGGGCTGTGCCGCTTGCCCGGGCGGATCACTTCACTGTCGTAGAAAACGATCAGGTCGATATCGCTCGAATAATTGAGTTCGCCCGCGCCGAGCTTGCCCATGCCGAGGATGATCAGGCCCGAATCCTTCTCGGGATCGTCGTCATGGGCGAGGGCGAGATCGCCCGTCCGGGCGGCGGCGCGCAGCAGATGCGCGGCAGCGGCGGAAAGGGCGGCAGCGGCGAGCCGGCTCAACATGCCGGTCGTCTTCAGCACCGGCCAAGCCAGCGTGAGATCGCCGATCGCGGATGCCAGCGCCACTTTCGCCTTGGCCTGGCGGAGCAGGCGCATCAGGGCTTCGGTCGGAAGCTCCGCGGTGGCGGCGGGGCTCAGGCTCGGCCATAGCGCGTCGAGCGCCGCTTCCGGTCCTTGCTCGACGATCGCCAGCAGGCCGGCCGGATCACGCAGCGCCAGGCCCGAGAGATAGGGGCTATAGGCGCCGAGCAGTCGGAGCACCGGCAAGGCGTCCGGCCCGACGGCGAGGCCACGGCGGTCCGCCGCTTCGGTGAAGGCGTCGACCAGACGGGTGGCATCCGGGTCGTCGGCCGCGGGGGGGCAGGGAGGTTTCGCAGGAAGGCCGTAATTCACGCGCGGTTTCCGGATTTCGGGCACATTGTCGATTCATTGAATCGCCGATGTGGTCTAGGCTGCACACGCTGCTTGCTGGCGTCGGCGCCGTCAAGCAGCGGGGCAGGGTGGCGGTTCGGTCCGAAACGAGGCGAGAAATTTGGTTCGGCGTGCTTCCCGTCTGACTGCTCACATCTTGGGTGCGATCCTTGCGGCGGTCTTGATCGCCGGTATCGCGGTCGGCATCCGTTTGGCCATGGGGCCGATCTCCCTCGGCTTCCTCTCGCCCATGATCGAGCAGGGCTTCGCCGGCAATCCCGACGGCTTGAAGCTGGTGGTCGGCGATACCGTGCTGACCTGGAGCGGGGTCGAGAACGACATCGCGCTTCAGGTCGTCGCGGTCGAACTGCGCGACAGCAACGACGTGCTGATCGCCAAGCTCCCCAGTGCGGGCATCGACCTTTCCGTACAAGCCCTGTTGGGCGGGCGCCTGGCGCCGACCGGCATCACCCTGGCCGGGGCGGAAGTGACGATCCGGCGGAATGCCGATGGCGGCATCGAACTCGGTCTCGGCGGCGCTACGGCGACGGAAGCGGCCGGTCCGGCCGAAGCCGGCTCGCCCGTCGCCGAAGTGATCCAGCTGCTCCGCCGCGGGCCGGGCAACAGCCCCAGCCTGCGCCGCCTGGCCCGGCTCAGCCTGCTGCGCACCCGCTTGGTGGTCGACGACGAGGTGACCGGCCGGCGCTGGACCGCCAATAATGCCGGGGCCGAGATCCTGCGCGGGGCCGACGGCGAGGTCAGCCTGGGCCTGTCCGCCCTGATCGCCAGTGCGGGCGAGGAAATGAACCTCCGCCTGGCCGGGCGGATTCCCAAGGCGGCCGGTTCGGATGCGACGCTCGACCTCGAATTCTCCGGCGTGGTGCCGGCGCTCTTCGATTCGGGCGGTGCCACCCTCGGGGTCGCGGGCGGGGTCCTGATGCCGCTGAGCGGCCGGCTGGGCCTCGTCCTCGGTGCGGACGGCACGGCGCACCGTGCCACTTTCGACGTGACGGGGCGGACCGGCGGGCTCGATATGCCGGACCTGTTTCCCGACGGATTGACGCTCGACCGCCTCCACCTCGCCGGCAGTTACGACATGGCGGCGGCGCGCCTGGACATCACGAGCTTCGAGGTGGCGCGCGGCGACTTTTCGCTCTCGGCCAAGGGCAATGCGCGTTTCGAGGCAGCGGGGCCGGCGCTCGATCTCACCGTCTCGATCGGTCGAATTCCGGTCGACGATCTCGCCGCCCTCTGGCCGGTGCCGCTCTCGGTCAACGGCAGGCGCTGGGTCTCGCAGAACATCAAGGGCGGCCAGGTCCATGACGGGGTCATGCGCCTTTTGGTGCCTCCCGGTGGCTTCGACATGTCGCCCCCGCCGGCCGACATGTTCGTCGGCGATTTCGAGATCGACGGCGCCTCGACCAATTACCTGAACGGCCTGACCCCGGTCAGTGCGATCAAGGCCAAGGCCCATATGACGGTCGATGCCATCGACGTGGCGATCCAGTCGGGCCGGGTCGACATGGGGCCAGCCGGCATCGTCAATCTCGACCAGGGCAGCGCCCGGGTCACCGATTTCAACAAGCAGGATCAGATCGGCGACATCGCCTTCACGGCCAGCGGGCCGGCGCGGGCGGCGCTCACGCTGATGAACATGGCGCCGCTCGGCTATGCCGCCAAGCTCGGCATCGATCCCGCCACGGTCGAGGGGACGCATCAGACGACCGCCCGTTTCGTCCTGCCGCTGATCGCCGACCTCGACCTCGACACGCTGAATTTCACCACCACGAGCAAGATCGACGGCCTGGCCATCGGCGCCCTGGTCGGTCCTTTCGGGCTCGACCAGGGGGCGGTGACGATCACGGTCGACCAGACCAAGGCGGTCGGCACCGGGACCGCCCGGCTGGCCGGCGTGTCCCTGAAACTCGACTGGAGCGAGAATTTCAAAGCCCCGCCCGGCGGCGTCACCACCAAGCTGAGTGCTGCCGGCACGCTCGACGACGGCGGGCGGAAGCGGCTCGGCCTCGACCTCGGCACCCGGCTCACCGGGCCGGTCGATACCACGGTCACCCTGGAGGGGCGGGGCAAGGCGATCGCCGGGATCGGTGCCAGCCTGAAGCTCGACCAGGCGGCGATCGACCTGCCCGAACTCGGCTTCGCCAAGCCGGCGGGGGCGGCCTCGACCCTGTCCTTCAAGGTGGTGCCCAAGGCCGAGGGTTACCGCGTGCAAGACATTGCCGCCAAGGCGCCGGAGTTGGACCTGGTGGGGCTGGCCGACCTGACATCGGGTTTCGATCTGCTCGGCCTCGAACTCTCCCGGGCGCGCTTCGGGCGGAGCGATTTCACCCTCTCGGCCGCACGCACGGTGGTCGGTGCGCCCTATGCTGTGAAGCTCCGTGGTGCCGTGCTGGACCTCGCCAAATATATGGCCAAGGACGCGCCGGAGCGCCGGCCGGAGTCCGAGCGGCCCGACCCCAATGCCCCGGACGCCCTGCCGGATTTCGGCCTCGACATCTCCCTCGAACGCGTTCTGCTCGACGACAAGGCCACCTTGACCGGTGTGAAGGCGACTGGCGACCACGCCGCCGGGCGCTGGCGCAGCCTGAAGGCGGGCGGTGTTTTTGCCGGTGAGAAGGCACGTTTTGACGCCGTCCTGACCTCGGGCACCGGCTTTCGCCAGTTCACCGTGACCTCGGGCCGGGCCGGCGACATTCTGCGCTTGGCCGGGCTCAGCCCCAATTTCGAGGGCGGCTCTTTCAGCGTGTCCGGGCGGGTCGATGACAGCAAGCCGAACCGGCCGGTGACCGCCGAATTGGACATGCGGGACTTCCGAGTGGTTCACGCCCCTATCATGGCGCGCATCCTGACTCTCGGCTCGCTCACCGGCATCGCCGAGACGGTTGGGGGCGAGGGCATCAGTTTCGAAGCGCTGAAGGCCAATATACGGCAGGAGAGCGACGT
>JAYSCC010000407.1:0-3625 GCA_041915065.1 Zavarzinia sp. | reverse complement strand
GTCCTGGTCGGCCGCGCCGAGATCGGGGCCGCCTGGACCAAGAAGTCCAACGAGGGGCGCAGCTACCTCGGCCTGAAGCTGGACGACCCGAGCTTCACCGCCCCGATCTACGCCAACCTGTTCGACGACGAGGACGGGGAAGGCTACTCGCTCATCTGGTCGCGCGGCCGGAAGAGCAACGGCGACTGAGCCGCCAAGGGCGCCCCGCCCGGCCCGGCCGGGCGGGAGCCTCTGTCACGAAGACCAGAGGAAACATAGGCCCCCGGCTCTTTCCCTCGGTGGCTGATGGCATGAACAGGCCCGCCGGCCGGATCGACCGGCCGAAGGGCCTCATGAGAAGGGGCACTGCCCCCTCTCAAACTCACCCCCATCGAAGGAGGGGCATAGCCCCTCCTTCGAACATCCTCCCTTGGGGAAAGAGGGACGGTTCCCTCCACCTCTTTCCCCCTATCTCCTCTCCCGGACTGCTTCTGAGATCGTCACTCGCCCTCCGGCCCGCCGGTAGGGCGGCGAAGAAGGTCCGTCGCCTCGATACCGAGGACCTTGGCCAAGCGGTCGACGACATCGATCCCGGCGGCGTAGACGCTCCGCTCCAGCGAGCTGATATAGGTCCGGTCGATCCCGGCCCGGTGCGCGAGCTCTTCCTGCGACAAGCCCTGCGCCTTTCGGTATCGCTTCAGATTCTCGGCCAGGATCGCTCGTATCTCCATGTTCGAGAGGACACGAGCTTGTCGAGTATTTCTCCACGGAGTATTCTCGACAAATGCTTGGCCGGATCCGTCAGGAATGCCTTCACCTTCGAGGCATCTCGTTCCTGCACAGGACCAATCGGCCTTGAGACGATCGTCAAACCGGATAGGGTGAGCGCACTCGTCATGGGGGCAGACGTGACGCCACCGTTCCAGGATCACGCACCGGATCAGCCAGCGCTCACCGACTACGACCGGCAGCAGACCGGGCGCTATTCCCGGCTGCTCGATGCCGCGGCCGAAGGCGCCGACTGGCGCGAGGCCGTGTCGCTGATCTTCGGGGTCGACGCGGCCCGCGAACCGAAGCGGGCGCGTGCTGTCTACGACAGCCACCTCGCCCGCGCCCGATGGCTCGCCGGGCAGGGCTATAGAGACATCGTGGCCCTGGGAGCAACTCTCCCCGGACAGTGACCGAGTTTCGGCATCACCCGTTGCCGTTGCAGGGGCTTCCCATCCCACGACTTTCCTGAAAACTCGCTATCCGGGCATTAACCATGCCGGATACAGGAGGGCGTTGATGAGCACGACTCCATCCCAATGGCGGGATCCCCAAGCCTACGATTACCTCGACGGCCTGTCCGCCCCGGACCTCGCCTGGGAATTCCTGCGCCGCAACCCGGACTATCAACGCGACTACGCCGCCCTGACCGCCGACCCCGACGACGCTGCCGCGAAGGCCGCGTTCCGGGCCCGCTGGGGCCTGATGTTTCCCTGTCGATCCTGATCTTCCGGCCGGCCAGGCCCGCGCCTTCTGGGCGCCGGGCCTCGATCCCGGCCTCGTCCTGCTCATTCCGGCACCGCCATTCCCCGAAGCCGGGGAAGCGGTGCCGCTGCCCGCGATCGAGGCCATCCACAGCGGCCCCGACGGTGACCGGCTGGGTCTCGTTGCCGGCAGCGACCTCCGCGTCCTGATCTCGGGTGATCCCGCACCGGACGGGATGCTCGCGGCGCTCGTCATCCTCGACCGGTACGGCGCGGAACGGCTGGACGCCGTCGCGCGCCTGATCCGGGCGTCCAGCACCGTGCCGCCCGATGCCCGCCTCACCCGGCAGCGCCGCGGCCGCCTGCGGCGGGTCCTGCGTGCCCTCGACGGCCATTGCGCAGGCGCCGCCTACCGGGCGGTCGCCGAAGCGCTGTTCGGCCCGCGCCGGGTTACCGCCCAGCCCTGGAAGACCTGTTCCCTCCGCGACACCACGATCCGTCTCGTCCGGGACGGCATGGCCCTGCTCCGCGGCGGCTACCGCCGCCTGCTGCGCCGCCGCCGATAGGGTGGCGGTTCTTCCGTCCCAGTCTTCACCATCCCTCTGCGCAGGCCTCCTCCGCCAGCCTCCTCCCTGACCGCCGCCCGGCGCCGATCCGGACGGTCTCACCCACGGAGGCTCTATCATGTCCGCCAATCCCGCCAACCTGCCGCCGCGCTTCCTGCGTACCCCAGAAGCCGCCCGTTTCCTGAGCCTGTCCGGCCGCACCCTCGAGAAGCACCGCACCTATGGCACCGGGCCTGCCTACCGCAAGCTCGGCGGCCGGGTGGTCTATGCCATCGAGGACCTGCAAGCCTGGGCCGACCGGGGCGCCAAGACCTCCACCTCCGATCCCGGCCGGGGCACCGTGCTGCCCGCGAAGCGCCAGAAGCCGGACCTCATCCCCTATGCCGGCAAGCCCCGGCGCTGACGGCGGGATCCCGCGATGTCCCATCGCCATCCCTGCCGCTCGGAGCGCGAACAGCTCGAACTGTTCCGCGCGCTCCCCGGCGATCTCGCCCCGCGCGATGCCCAGGACCTGATGGCCTATCCCTTCTTCAGCCTGGCCAAGACACCCCGTGTCACACCCATCGACTTCCGCTCGGGCGAGATCACCATCCGGGTCGAGGCCGTCGCCGAGCACGGCATGGCCACCATCTGGGATGCCGACGTGCTGATCTGGGCGGCGAGCCAGATCGTCGAAGCACGCGACGCGGGGTTGCGCACCTCGCGCCTGATGGCGGCCAGCCCCTATGAGATCCTGACTTTCATCGGCCGGGGCACCTCACTGCGGGACTATCAGCGTCTCCGCGCCGCCTTCGACCGCCTGCAATCGACCAGTATCGCCACCTCGCTGCGCCAGGCGAGCGAGAAGCGCTTGCATCGCTTCTCCTGGATCAACGAATGGGTCGAGCATGCCAGCGGCAGCGGCCATCCCGGCGGCATCGAACTGATCGTCCCCGACTGGTTCTACCGGGCGGTCCTGGACGATGCCCTGGTGCTGACCATCGACCGGGCCTACTTCGGCCTGACCGGCGGGCTGGACCGCTGGCTCTACCGTCTGGTGCGCAAGCACGGCGGTCGCCAGCCTCGGGGCTGGCGCCTGGATTTCCGCCACCTGCATCAGAAGTCCGGCGCCCTGTCCCCCTTCAAGCGCTTCGCCTTCGAACTGCGCGACATCATCCGCCGCCAGCCCCTGCCGGGTTACAGGCTCTCGGCACAGGCCGAGCTCGGCGGGCGGCAGATGCTCGCCTTCGAGCCTGAGGCCTGTGGATATCCTGTGAAACCCCTCGTGCTATCGGGAACCCCGGCTATCGTGCTATCGGGAACCGAAGACTCGTGCTATCGGGAACCCAAACAGCCCTTAACCCATTGCACCAACAAGGAAATTCTCGCCCCTAACTTATATAACTTAGAATCTAACATTGATGATGTTGGTCCGGTGCAAATCCGGGACAACATCAGTCGGGGACGGGTGCCATGATCGTCGCCCTCCTCAACCAGAAGGGCGGCACCGGCAAGACCACCCTCGCCCTGCACCTCGCCGGACAATGGGCCCGGGAAGGAAAGAAGGTCCTGCTGGTCGATGCGGACCCGCAGGGGTCCGCGCTCGACTGGGCGGCCCAGCGGGCCCGG
>JAYSCC010000406.1:0-3626 GCA_041915065.1 Zavarzinia sp. | reverse complement strand
CGATGATCGCCGCTTTGCTCTATGTTCTCTTTGCTTGGCTCTACGGCTTCCGGGTGGTGGACTGGCCGGCGACGGCGTGGTGGGCCTTTCCGATCGTGCTCTTGGTCCAGGATTTCTGCTTCTATTGGAGCCACCGGCTGTCCCACGAATGGCGGCTGTGGTGGGCGGCCCATGTCACCCATCATTCCTCGCAGCACTACAATCTCTCGACCGCACTGCGCCAGCCTGTGACCGGCTTCTTCGCGATGTCCTGGGCGCCCTATGCCCTGATGCCGGTCCTGGGCATTCCGGTCGAGGCGATCGCCAGCGCCCATGCGGTCTCGCTCGCCTATCAGTTCTGGATCCATACCGAGGCGATCGGCAGGCTGCCGGCCTGGTTCGAGGCTGTGTTCAACACGCCCTCGCACCACCGGGTGCATCATGCCACCAACCCGCGCTATCTCGACCGCAATTATGCCGGCACGCTGATCGTCTGGGACCGCCTGTTCGGCACTTTCCAGGCCGAGGTCGCAAGCGATCCGCCGCGTTACGGCATCGTCAAGAATCTGGGCAGCTTCAACCCCGTGGTGATCGGCGTCCATGAATGGGTCGCGATCTTCCGCGATCTGCGCGCCGCCCGGAGCTGGCGCGGCCGCCTGATGTGCCTGTTCGGCCCGCCCGGCTGGCGCGAGGACGGCCATGGCTCGACCTCGGAGACGATCCGCGACGACTGGCGCCGCCGGCTGCCCCAGGCCGCGGAATGACGGCGCTCAGGCCCTGACCAGGCGCCGCGCCGCCAACACGGCGCCGAGGCCGAGGGGGATCATGGCGGCGAACAGCCAGGGGCCGGCCTTCAGCGCGGTGGCCGGCCCGGGGTCTGCCCCCAGGCCGAAACCGTTGGCGACGATGCCGGCCGCCGCGGCCCCGATGGCATAGCCGAGCAATTGCAGGGTCGGCATGGCGGCGGAGGCGAGTGCCCGCTCCGCCTCGCCCGCCGATTGCACCACCCGCTTGACCGTCTGGGCCCAGAGCAGGCCGGCCCCGGCGCCCTGGCAGACCGCGAACAGGGTGGCGGGCAAGGCGCCGCCGAAGGGCACGGCCCAGGTGAGGCCGGCGACGCCGAGGGCGATGATCGCCGCTCCGGCCGGCACCAGCCGCTTCTCCGCCCCCGGCCCGGCGCCCGAAACCGCGATGGCGGCGACCGTCCAGGCAAAGGATTCCGCCGCCACGACATAGCCGCCGAGCAGCGGCCCCGCCCCGAACAATTGCTGGAGCAGCAAAGGCCCATAGACCGTGAGCGGCATGGTCGCGATGGCAAAACAGAGCACCAGGAGAAATCCCGCCGCGGTCGCCGAGCCCGGGCGATAGGCCGCGCGGGGCAGGATCGGTGCCACCGCCGCCCGGTCCAGCCAGCCGGCCAGGACGAGCAGGACGATACCGGCAAGCCCGAAGGCGAGGGCGGGGAGCGCCGCCTCGGTCACCCCGGCGACCGCGATGCCGAACACCCCGCCCGCGACCAGGGCGAGCCGGCCCCAGGGTACGCCGCCCTCTTCCGCCTCGAGACCAGCCTTCGGCATCAGCAACAGGAAGGCCGGCACCAGGGCGACGGCGGGCAAGCCGAAGGCCCAGAAGGCTTCGCGCCAAAGGCCGGCCTCGGTAAAGAGCCCGCCGGCCAAGGGCCCGAGCAGGGACGACGCCCCCCAGATCGCCGAAATGAGGGCGAGCAGCCGGGGCCACAGCCGGGGCGGAAACAGATGGGTCAAGGCGACATGGGCGAGTGCCACCAGGGCACCGCCGCCGAAGCCCTGGCAAGCCCGGCCGGCCAGCATCGCCGCCATGTCCGGCGCCGTGGCGCTGAGAGCGCAGCCAACGCCGTAGAGGCTGGCACCGGTCGCCAGTGCCGCCCTGAGGCCGAGGCGGCGCGCCGCCGGCCCGGCTGCGGCACCGGCGACGATCGAGGCGAGGACATAGACTGCGGTCGCCCAGGGCAGGAAGGCGGCGCCGCCGATCTCGGCCACCACTGTCGGCATCACCGTCGCCGTCATCAGCGTGTCGGCGGCATGGAGCCAGACGCCGAAGCAGAGCAGGACATAGGCGGAGAAATGGTCGGCCGCCAGCATCTCGCGCCAAGCGACGCGTTCGGCCCCGGTCGTGCCGCTCACCGCCGGCTCCCGCATTCGTGACAGATCGTCATATTTTCGGTGACCCTGGCTGCGACGGCCTGTAGATTGGCGAAAAACGGGAGGAAATGCAGGCATGACCCTGCCGGATCCGGTCACTTATGCCATACCCTTGTTCGGCCTGGCGATCTTTGCCGAGCTGATCGCCATGCGTCTCGGCCGCGGTGTCGCCTACGAGCCGAAGGACGCCGCAGCCTCGCTCGCCATGGGGCTGGGCAGCCTGCTGCCGGGCGCCCTGAAATGGCCGGCGCTCTATTACGCCTTCGAATGGGTGCGGGGCTTCGCGCTGTTCGACATCGGCTATCAGTGGTGGGCCTTCGTCGCGGTCTTCTTCGCCGAGGACTTCTGCTACTACTGGTTCCATCGTCTCGCCCACGAGCATCGGCTGTGGTGGGCGTCCCATGTGAACCACCATTCCTCCCAGCACTACAATCTCTCGACGGCCCTGCGCCAGACCTGGACCGGCCAAGTCGCGCTGACCTGGATCTGCTGGCTGCCGCTCTCCCTGATCGGTTTTCCGACCGAGCTGATCTTCTTCCAGATGGGCGTCAGCCTGGTCTACCAGTTCTGGATCCATACCGAGGCGATCCGCCGGATGCCGGCTTGGTTCGAAGCGGTCTTCAACACGCCCTCGCACCACCGGGTGCATCACGCCACCAATCCGCGCTATCTCGACGCCAATTACGCCGGCATCCTGATCATCTGGGACCGCCTGTTCGGTACCTTCGTAGCCGAGGACGACGCGGAGCCCTGCCGCTACGGCATCGTCAAGAATCTGGGCAGCTTCAATCTTGGCGTGATCGCCTTCCACGAATGGGTCGCCCTGGCGCGCGACTTCGCCAAGGCGCGGACTTGGCGTGGCCGCCTCGGGACCCTGTTCGGCCCGCCCGGCTGGCGTGAGGACGGCACCGGCAGCACTTCGGCCGACATCCGGCGGGCCTGGGTGCAACGCAGAACCCAGCCCGCCGAATAGGGATCAGGGCAGGCTTTTCCGATATTGGATGATGCCGGCGAAGCCGTTCGCCTCGTTCGGGCGGAGCAGCGGTGGCACTTGGCTGTCGTCGGTGCCGAGGCTGAGGCCCAGGCCCTGGTCGCGCTGCGGCGCCGGGGCCGGAACAGGTGGCGGGGTCGGGGCGAGGTCCAGGCGCGTCGTCGCGGCGGGCGCCGCCGGGGCCGTCCGCTGGGCCTGGGGTGGAAGCTGGATCTTGGGCCGCTGGGGCGCCGCACGCCGGGGGCGGGTGGCGTCGATCGCCGGTCCCTCGGTCGCGGGCGCGATGTCGACCTGACCCGAATCGCGAAGCGAATCCGCCACTGCGCCGGCCAATGGGGCCAGTGTCAGGGGCAGTGTCACGACGAACGCTGCGATGATCGGGCGCGCGGTCTTCATGGCCCGACGCTATACCCCCGCAAATTGCACCCGAAGCGGGAGTCGCGCCAAAACGGGTCGAATCAGTCGATCGGGGATGA
>JAYSCC010000405.1:0-3634 GCA_041915065.1 Zavarzinia sp. | reverse complement strand
CCCGCCCGGCCTGGCCGTGCTCTCGCTGGCGCTCCACCTAGGCCTCGGCTTCGGGCTGGGCACCCTGCATTTCCGCGCCCTCTGGTGGCAGGCGCAGCGCCTCGCCCTGCCGGGGCGGCGGCGCCTGGTCGTGCTCGCCCTGGTCGGCCGTTTCGTGGTGCTCGGCGCGGTCATGGTCTTTGCGGCGCTGGAAGGCGCCCTGCCCCTGCTGGTCACCGCCCTCGGCCTGCTGATCGCCCGCGCCGTCGTCATGCGCCGCCTGAAGGAGCGCCTGCCATGACCTCGCCGCTCGAGAGTACGCCGCTCTTCCATATCGGCCCGCTCGCCATTTCGGGCGGCGTCGTGGTGACCTGGGGCATCATGGCCTTCCTGACCATCGGCGCCTTCCTGGTGACCCGGCGGCTGCGCCTCCGCCCCTCGCGCCTCCAGGCCCTCCTGGAACTGGTGGTCGAGACCATGGACGAGCAGATCCGCGAGACCATGCGGACCGAGGCGCCGCCCTACCGCGCCTTTATCGGCACGCTGTTCCTGTTCATCCTGTGCGCCAACTGGTCGTCGCTGATCCCCGGCGTGGAACCGCCGACGGCGCATCTGGAGACCGATGCGGCGCTCGCCCTGATCGTCTTCCTGGCGGTGATCTATTACGGCGTCCAGGCGGGCGGCCTCTTTGGTTACGTGAAGAGTTTCGCGGCGCCCAACCCGGTGATGATCCCGCTCAATTTCGTCGAGAACCTGACGCGGACCTTCTCCCTGCTGGTCCGCCTGTTCGGCAATGTGATGAGCGGCGTTTTCGTGATCGGCATCGTGCTGTCGCTGGCGGGGCTTCTGGTGCCCATTCCGCTGATGGCGCTCGACCTCCTGACCGGGGCGGTGCAGGCCTATATCTTTGCGGTGCTGGCGATGGTCTTCATCGCCCAGACCGTGAGCGAGGCGCGCCCCGAAGAGACTTCCACCGAAAGGAAAGAGTGATGAACTGGCTCGCCTTCATTTCGATCGTCTCGGCCGCGCTGGTGGTCAGCTTCGGGGCGATCGGCCCGGCGCTGGCCGAAGGCCGCGCCGTGGCCGCCGCCATGGACGCGATCGCGCGCCAGCCGGAAGCCGCCAACACGATCTCGCGCACCCTCTTCGTCGGCCTCGCGATGATCGAGACGATGGCGATCTACTGTCTGGTGATCGCCCTCCTGCTGCTCTTCGCCAACCCGCTGCTCGGCTGATCCATGACCATCGACTGGTCGACGCTGGCGCTTCAGGCGGTCAATGTCGCCGTCCTGATCTGGCTCCTGGCGCGCTTCTTCTGGAAGCCGCTGGCGGCCATGATCGAGGCCCGCAAGGCGGCAGCGGCGCAGATCCTGGACGAGGCGGAAGCGACCCGGAAGGCGGCCGAACAGGCCAAAGCCGGGGTCGAGGCGACGCGCGCCGGCTTCGCCCAGGAACGCGAGGCGATCCTGGCCAAGGCAGCCGCCGATGCCGCGGCCCTGAAGGCCGCCACGCTGGCGGCGACGGCCAAGGAAGTCGCGGCTGCCGAGGCCGCTGGCCGCGCCGCCCTGGAAAAGCAGCGGCAGATCGAGGAGCGCGCCTGGGACGAACGCGCCAGCCATCTCGCCGTCGCCATCGCGGAACGCCTGGCCGGGCGCCTGCAAGGCCCCGCCATCCGCGCCGCCTTCCTGGACTGGCTGGTCGGCGAGATCGCCCGCCTGCCCGAGGCGACGCGGGAATCGGTCGGAATGCAAGGCGTTACCCTGACCGCCGTCACTGCCGCGCCGCTGAACGAGGCCGAACAATCCGCCTGCCGTGCCCGTATCGGTGCCGCCTTCGGCGCGACGCCGGACGTCGCCTTCGCCGTCGATCCCGCGCTGGTCGCCGGGCTCGAGCTGCGCGGGCCGCATTTCGTGATCGCCAATTCCTGGCGCGCCGATCTCGACCAGATCCTGGGAGAACTCCGCCATGACGCCTGACGCCGCCGCCAAGACGGCCGACAACTGGCTGGACCGCGCCCGCGACCGGCTGGACCGGGCCAATCTGGGTCCGCAGGCGGAGCAGATCGGCCGGGTCGAACAGGTGGCCGACGGCATCGCCCATATCTCCGGCCTGCCGGGTGCACGGCTCGACGAATTGCTGCGCTTCGACCAGGGCCGTTTCGGCTATGTCCAGGTCCTGGAGGAAGACCGCATCGGCTGCGTGCTGCTCGACGGGGTGGACAGCGTCCAGGCCGGCGACCTGGTGCGCGGCACCGGCGACGTGGTGCGCGTCCCGGTCGGGCCTTCGCTGCTCGGCCGGGTGGTCGATCCGCTGGGCCGGCCGCTCGACGGCGGGGCCGCGATCGTGGCCGAAGCGCAGATGCCGATCGAACGGCCCGCGCCTTCGATCATCGAGCGCGAGCTGGTGACCGAGCCGGTGCAGACCGGCATCCTGGTGATCGATACGCTCTTCGCCCTCGGCCGCGGCCAGCGCGAGCTGATCATCGGCGACCGCGCCACCGGCAAGTCGACCATCGGCATCGACACCATCATCAACCAGAAATCGAGCGACATCGTCTGCGTCTATGTCGCGGTCGGGCAGAAGAGTTCGAGCGTGCGCCGGGCGATCGACGCGATCCACCAGTTCGGCCCGAAGGAGCGCTGCATCGTCGTGGTCGCCGAAGCCTCGACCTCGCCCGGCCTGCAATGGATCGCCCCCTTCGCCGGCTTCACCATGGCGGAATATTTCCGCGACCGGGGCCAGCACGCCCTGATCGTGATCGACGACCTGAGCAAACATGCGGCCAGCCACCGCGAGATCGCCCTGCTCACCCGCCAGTCGCCGGGGCGCGAGGCCTATCCGGGCGACGTCTTCTATGTCCATGCCCGGATGCTGGAGCGCGCGGCCAAGCTCTCGACCGAGAAGGGCGGCGGCTCGCTGACCGCGCTGCCGGTGGCGGAGACCGACGCCGGCAATCTCTCGGCCTATATCCCGACCAACCTGATTTCGATCACCGACGGCCAGATCGTGCTCGACGCCAAGCTCTACCACGAGGGGCTGAAGCCGGCGGTGGACGCCGGCACCAGCGTCTCACGCGTCGGCGGCAAGACCCAGGCGAAGGCGCTCCGCCAGGTCGCCGAATCGCTCCGCCTCGACTATGCGCAGTTCCTGGAACTCGAGATGTTCACCCGCTTCGGCGGCATGCCGGACGGCCGCGTGCGCCAGCAGTTGACGCGCGGCGGGCGCATCCGCTCGATCCTGTCCCAGCCGCAGCACCTGCCGCTCCGCCTCGCCGACGAGGTAGCGCTGGTCGCCGCCGCCCAGTCCGGCCTGCTCGATCCCCTCGACCTCGCCACGGTCGGCGCCTTCCGCATCGGCCTGCCCGCCATGCTGGACCGCAACGCCGCCGCGGTGGTCCATACGATCGAGACGACGGGCCGTTTCGCCGCCGGCCAGCACGAGGCCCTGATGGAGGCGCTGCGCGCCTTTGCCGCCACCTTCCCGGCGGCGAAACCGTCATGAGCGGCCGCCTCGCCGAGATCGAGGGCCGGATCACCGGCATCCGCCAGCTCGGCGCGGTGGTCAATGCCATGCGCGGCATCGCCGCCGCCCGGGCACAACAGGCGCGCGGCCAACTCGCCGCCGTCGATTCCTATGCCGCGGTGATCGCGGGCGC
>JAYSCC010000404.1:0-3636 GCA_041915065.1 Zavarzinia sp. | reverse complement strand
GACGAGGCCACCTCGGCCCTCGACACCCAAACCGAGAAGGAAATCCAGGCGAGCTTGAAGGAGATTTCGCGCAATCGAACCGCTATCGTGATCGCGCATCGCCTGTCGACGGTCGTGGATGCGGACGAGATCCTGGTGCTCGACCGCGGACGTATCGTCGAACGCGGCACGCACGAGCAGCTTCTGGCCGCGGGCGGCCAATATGCCGGCATGTGGCAGCGCCAGCTCGAGGCGGTCGAGGCCGAGGCCAAACTGGCCGAAGCCCGCGCCGAGGGCCTGGTGCCGGCCGCCGAGTGACGGCCGACTGAGACGCTCTGGGGGACAAGACTTTGGATATTCTCGCTTCGCTGCGTTCGGTCATTCATCCCCTCCATCGCGAGGGGGTGAAATTCGTCCTGATCTTCGCGATCGCGACCCTGCTGCTGTTCCTGCTGTGGCGGCCGCTTGGCTGGCTCGGCGTCGTGCTGACGCTCTGGTGCATCTATTTCTTCCGCGATCCGGCGCGGGCGACCCCGGTGCGCGCCGGCCTCGTCGTCTCGCCGGCCGACGGCAAGGTGGTCGATACCGCCGAGGCGGTGCCGCCGGCCGAACTCGGCCTCGGCGCCGAACCGCGCAGCCGGGTCTCGATCTTCATGAGCGTGTTCGACGTCCATGTGAACCGGATCCCGGTCGCCGCCACCATCGACCGCACCGTCTATCGTCCCGGCAAGTTCCTGAACGCGGCCGACGACAAGGCGAGCGACGACAACGAGCGGAACGGGCTCCGCCTGATCCTGGACGACGGCCGCGACCTCGGCGTCGTGCAGATCGCCGGCCTGGTCGCCCGCCGCATCGTCTGCGAGGTTCAGCCTGGCCAGCGGCTGGAGACCGGCACGCGCTTCGGCATCATCCGCTTCGGCAGCCGGCTCGACGTCTATCTGCCGGCGGGGGTGGTGCCCCTGGTGGCGGTCGGCCAGCGCGCCGTGGCGGGCGAGACGGTGATCGCCGATCTCGCTTCGACCGAAGCTGCCAGGCTGGCCGTGGTCGGCTAGACTGATAGGCTGGAGGTGGCGGGATGGACGACTGGCAATCCTGGAATGCGGAAGTGATGCGCCGCCGGCGCCGGCTCCGCCTGCGGGAAGGGCGGATCAACAAGCTGCCGGTGCGCAGCCTGCTGCCCAATATCCTGACCACCCTGGCGCTCTGCTCCGGCCTCACCTCGATCCGCTTCGCGCTCGAGAGCAAGTTCGATCTCGCGGTCGCCGCGATCATGATCGCCGGCCTGTTCGACGGCATCGACGGCCGCGTCGCCCGCCTGCTCAAGGGTACCAGCCGTTTCGGTGCCGAACTCGACTCGCTCTCCGATTTCCTGTCCTTCGGCGTGGCGCCGGTCGTCGTGCTCTATCTCTGGACGCTCGGCGACATCGCCGGCTTCGGCTGGATCGCCGTGCTCTCCCATGCCGTCTGCTGCGCGCTCCGCCTGGCGCGCTTCAATGTGGCGCTGGACGATCCGGACAAGCCGGCCTGGACGGCGGCCTTCTTCACCGGCGTGCCATCCCCCGCGGGGGCGGCCCTGGTGCTGCTGCCGATCATCGCCAGCTTCAGCCTGGGCGACACCATCTGCCGCTCGCCCTATCTGGTCGCCGTGGTCGCAGTCGCCGTGGCCTTTCTCATGGTCAGCCGGATCCCCACCCTGTCCTTCAAGCGGATCCGCATCCACCGCGATTTCGTGCTGCCCACCCTGGTCTTCGTCGGCATCGCCACCGCGCTGGCGCTGTCTTATCCCTGGCAAGTGCTGGGCACGGTGATCCTCGCCTATGCCGTCACCATTCCCCTCGGTCCGGTCGCCTATGCCAAGGCGCGGGCGCGCGCGGCGGCCCGTCTGGCCGCCGAGGCGGATACGCCGCCAGGCACCGCGCTCTGAAGGTTTTCGCTTGTTATGCGATGGGCGCGGCGGTGCCATGCTCATATGGCATGGTTTAAAACGGCCAAGCTGTCTTGTTTGCGGGCCTGCAAGCCGGTTACGGCCCCAAATTTGATTTGAATATGGGCGGAACGACGCATATCGTTCCATTGCTCCTCAAAGCGCGGCTCGTAGGGGTCGGTGGTGCCGGCTATGGGTCCGTGTTGTCGAGGGGTACGCCCGGAAAGCATTTGCGTCGCCGTGGTCGAGCGGCGCGTCTCTAAGGTCTGATCCAGTGCCCAACAACGTCAAAGCGCGTGTCAAGTGGTTCAACAGCATGAAGGGCTTCGGCTTCGTTGCCCCGATCGATGGTTCCCCTGACGCCTTCCTTCACGTCTCCGTCCTCAGCTCCGCCGGCTACGGCGATCTTCCTGACGGGGCGGAACTCACGGTCGACATCGGCGAAGGTCCGCGCGGACCGCAGGTGCAGCGCCTGATCGACGTCGTCGGCGTCGAGCCCGGCTCGGCTCCTCCGCACCGTGCGCCGTTCGGCGACCGTGGCGGCTTCGGTGATCGCGGCGGCTTCGGCGGACGTGAACGTGGCGGCTACGGCGAGCGCAGCGGCGGTTACGGCGAGCGCAGCGGTGGCTACGGCGATCGCGGCGGCTTCGGCGGTGGCGACCGCGGTGGCTTCGGCGGCCGCGAGCGCAGCGGCGGCGCTGGCAGCAGCTTCAACCAGGCCCCGATCGCCGCTCCGGCTTCGGACGCCGAGACGATCAGCGGCACCGTGAAGTGGTTCAAGCCGGAATCCGGCTTCGGCTTCATCGTGGCCGATGACGGCGGCAAGGACGTCTTCATCCACAAGAGCGTGCTGCGCCGTTGCGGTCTCGTCGACCTGCAGGCTCAGCAGCGCGTGAAGATGACCGTGCAGACCGCGCAGAAGGGCCGCGAGGCGACCTGGATCGCCACGATCTGATTTCGGGCACGCCGACCGAAAGGCCGGGATCGAAGGGCCGGACGGGCAACCGTCCGGCCTTTTCGCTTTCTCGGCCTTTTCGTTTTTTGGGCCTTTTCGCCTTCAGGGATTGTTGGCGGCGGCCTGGAAGGGGGTGGCGAGGTCGCGGCCGGCGAGATCGGCGAGGGTGATCACGCCGTCGTGATTCGCGTCGAGGAAGGCGAAATGCTTGACCGCCGCCTTGTTCGCCTCGCGCCCGTCGATCTTGCCGTCGTGATTGAGGTCCATGCGCTGGAACTGTGCCGTGGCCGCCCGGGCATTGCCGTCGCCCGGCGCCAGCTTGGCCTGGAGCCCCAGCACTTCGGCGAGCGTCAGCACGCCATCCCCATTGGTATCGGCCTGGGCGAACAGGCGGTCGACGAATTGATCGGCCTCGCCCTGGTCGATCTTACCGTCCGCATTACGGTCCACGGCGACGAAAAATAGGCGGAGCGCGATCGGCACCTGGGGCGTTGGGGACGCCGGGGCTGCGGCGAGGGCAGCAGTGCCGCCGGCGAGCGCCAGCGCCAGGCCGGCCAGGAGGGGGATTGAACGCATCATGTCTCGACCTTCCGCGCAAGGCTGCGGCGGGTCAAGCCCCGCCCTTGCCAGGTCCCGCCCTTGCCAGACCCCGGAAACCTGCTACGAATATGAGAAATAATCATAAAGAGTAGGGGAGGTTCCATGTACGACTATGTGATCGTGGGCGCCGGCTCGGCGGGCTGCGTGCTGGCCCATCGCCTCTCGGCCGATCCGACTG
>JAYSCC010000403.1:0-3637 GCA_041915065.1 Zavarzinia sp. | reverse complement strand
CCGCATCCATGCCAAGGAAGGCGGCTTTTCGGCGCACAAGTATTTCATGACCAATCCGAGCTTGTCCGGCCGCGGCAAGGCGCTTAAGACCGGCCAGGCACCGCGCCTGGTGCTGGATGAATCGTGATCGCTGGGGCGTGAATGAGTATTGCCGAGGTAGCGGGCACCCGAACGCGGACCAAGCAGGCCGGGCGGCTCGGCGTCGTCGACGTGGGCTCCAATTCGGTCCGTCTCGTCGTCTATGAGGGGGCGGGCCGGAATCCCGCCGCCATGTTCAACGAGAAGGTCCTGTGCGGGTTGGGCCGCCGGCTCGCCTCGACCGGCAAGCTGGACGCCGAGGGCACGGTTTCGGCCCATGCCGCGATCGAGCGATTCGTCGCCCTGTCGCGGGTGATGGGCGTGCGCCATCTCGACATCGTGGCGACCGCCGCGGTGCGAGATGCCAGCGACGGTGCCGATTTCGTGGCCAAAGCGGAAGAACTGGCGGGTACGCCGATCCGTGTGCTCTCGGGCCAGGAGGAAGCCTATTTCTCGGCCGAGGGCGTGCTTTCGGCCATCCCCGAGGCCGATGGCCTGGTCGGCGATCTCGGCGGCGGCAGCCTCGAGGTGGTGCTGGTCGGCGGCGGCCAGGTCGGCGCCCAGGCGACCCTGCCTCTGGGCCCGCTCCGCCTGATCGAGGCGACCCAGGGCGACAAGGCCCGGGCGAGCGAAATCATCGATCAAGCCCTGGCCGGCTTGCCCTGGCTCGACCAGGTACGCGGCCGCAGCTTTTATGCCGTCGGCGGCGCCTGGCGTGCGCTGGCCAAGATCCATATGGCGCAGACGTCCTATCCGCTCCGCGTGCTGCATCACTACCGGATCATGCGGGGTGACGTGCGGGATCTTTCGCGCGTCATTTCCAATCTCTCCCGCGAGAGCCTGGAGCGGATTTCGGGCCTGTCGCGGCGGCGCCTGGACACGCTGCCGCTGGCCGCGCTGATCCTCGACCGCGTGCTGAAGGCGACGCGGCCGCGCGATGTCGTCTTCTCGTCCTATGGGCTTCGCGAAGGGCTGCTGTTCAGCCGGCTGTCGGCCAGGGAACGCGCCCTCGATCCGCTGATCGACACCTCGGTCGAGATGGGCGCCCGGCTCGGCCGTTTCGCCGAACACGGCGAGGAATTGGCGCAGTGGATGGCGCCGCTCTTCGGCGACGAGACACCGGCCGAGAAGCGGCTGCGTCTCGCCACCTGCCATGTTTCCGACATCGGCTGGCGCAACCATCCCGACTACCGCGCCCAGCAGACCCTGTTCGAGATCTTGCGTGGTCCCTTCGTCGGCATCGATCATCCGAGCCGGGCACAGATGGCCTTGGCGATCTACGCCCGTTACGACGGCGATCCCGAATCCGGCGCCTTCCGCCAGGCTTCGGCCGTGATGGACGAACGCCAGGTGCTGGCTGCCCGGGTGATCGGTGCGACGCTCCGCCTCGGCCACTGCCTGACCGGCGGCACGCCCGGGATTCTCTGCGACTGCCCGCTGAGTTTCGGCGACGACGGCCTGGTGCTGACCCTGGCGCCGCGCCATGCCGACCTCGACGGTGAAGTCGTGCAGCGCCGGCTGGGGGCGGTGGGCCGCCTGATCAACCGGCCGACGAAGGTTGTCCGCGCGAGCTGAGTGATCCCTCAGTCGATCCGATAGGAGATGGTGGCGCGCCGCGGCGGGGGTGGCGGGGGCGCTTCGCCCCTTGCCGCCAACAGGGCGTGCTGTTCGCGCCGCAGGCGGCGGCGCAAGCGGAGCGCCCAGGCCACTTCGACCGCGAGGGTGGCGATGCCGATCAGGGCCCAGCCGCCTTCGTTCGTCGTCTGGCTGGCGAGCAGGCCGAAGTCATAGAGTCCATGCAGGCCGGTCGGCACCAGGAAGGCGGCGAGATGCAGTCGTCCGGCGCGCCCCGGCAGGAAGCGGGCGGCGGCGACGTAATAGCCCATGATGGCACCGCACATGGCATGGCCCGGCACCGCGGTGAGCGCCCGGATCGCCGCGATCCCGGCCCAGCCTTCGCCGCCGCCCAAGACATAGAGCAGGTTTTCCAGGGTGGCGAAGCCGAGCGACGCGGTGGCGCCATAGACGAGTCCGTCCATCGGTTCGTCGAAGGCGGAGAGACGCCGGCAGAACAGCAGCAGCACCGCGAGCTTGAAGGCTTCCTCGGGGATCGCGGCGAGGGCGGTCGCCTGCAGGCCGGCCAGCGCCAGGGGCGCCTCCACCTCGGGCTGGAGCACGGCTCCCAGTGGCACCACGATCACCAGGACCGGCAACACGGTCAGAAGGCCAAGCACGAAGGTGCCCAGGATGGCACCGGCCGGTTCCGGGAAACGGTCGCTGCGGATAAAGAAGGCGAGCAGCACCAGCGACGGCAGGACGGCCGCGCCGATCATCACCGCCGCGGCCATCGTCGCGCCGTTCCTAGGCTGCGCCGCCCAGGCGGATCAACTTGATGCGGCGGCCCTCGCAGGCGAGCGCCAGGCGGCCGTGTTTCAGGTCCAGCGCGGCATCGCCGAAGACTTCCCGCCGCCAGCCCTTCAGGGCCGGCACGTCGGCCTTGTCGTCGCCCGCGATCTGTTCGAGGTCGGACGTGTTGGCGACCAGCTTCTGCGCGACGCCATGGTCCTCGCACTGAAGCTTCAGCATCACCTTGAGCAGCTCGACGAGGGGGCCGACGCCGCGCGGTGCCTCCGGGTGGTGCTCGGGCTCCGGCAGCTCGTCGTCCGGGCAGGCCAGGCCACGCTGAACGGCGTCGAGCAGGGAGGGGCCGAGGCGGCCGTCGGCGAAGCCCTTGGGCACGCCGCGCGACTGTTTCATATCGTCAATCGAGGTCGGCGGATGGGCTGCAAGCTCGAGCAGGGCGTCGTCCTTCAGCATCCGGCCGCGCGGCAGGTCACGCGCCTGGGCCTCCAGTTCGCGCCAGGCCGCCAGTTCGCGCAGCACGCCGAGGAAGCGGCGGTTGTGGGTGCGCGTCTTGATCCGCTGATAGGCCTGGGCCGGTTCGACGATATAGGTGCCGGGATCCATCAGGATGGCCATTTCGCCGTCCAGCCAGTCGATCCGCCCGGTCTTTTCGAGATCGGCCCACAGGACTTCGTAGACTTTGCGCAGGTGGGTGACGTCGCCGATCGCATATTGAAGCTGGCGCTCGCTCAAGGGGCGGCGGGTCCAGTCGGTGAAGCGGGACGACTTGTCCAGCGCGGCGCGGGCGATCTTGGCGACCAGCGTTTCGTAAGAGACGGAATCGCCATAACCGCAGACCATGGCGGCGACCTGGGTATCGAACAGCGGTTCCGGAATCCGGCCTGACAGCTTCAGGAAGATTTCGATGTCTTGGCGCGCGGCGTGGAAGACCTTGAGCACCGAAGGATCGACCATGAGGTCGAGCAGGGGCTGGAGGTCGATCAGCGGCGCCAGCGGATCGATGATGGCGGCGACATCGGGTCCGGCGACCTGGACCAGGCAGAGCTTCGGCCAATAGGTGTTGTCGCGCAGAAACTCAGTGTCGACAGTGACATAGTCGGCTTTTCTCAGGCGAGCGACCAATTCGACAAGGGCATCCGTGTCCTTGATGTGGAGAAATCCCTTGGACATGAAAAAACGCTATTCCTTTCATTGG
>JAYSCC010000402.1:0-3649 GCA_041915065.1 Zavarzinia sp. | reverse complement strand
CAGCACCATGGGGGTGAGGAAGACCAGGCGGAGCACCTGGCGGCCGCGAAACCTGCCGCGGACCAGGGCGAAGGCGGCGGCGAGACCGAGCACGACCGACAGGGCGGCGACCAGCACCCCGACCTCGAGGCTGGTGAGCGCCGTCTCCAGCCAGCGCGGGTCTTCGGCCAGGGCTTCGTACCAGCGGAAGGTCCAGCCCGGCGGCGGGAAGATCATCCACTGCGAAGAACCGAAAGAGAGGGCGACGATGAAGACGATGGGCAGCAAGAGGTAGAGGGTGACGAGCAGGGTGAGGCCGAGCAGCACCCAGCGCCAGGAACCGAGACGGGCATAGGTCAGCAGCATGGCGTCACCCCTTGACCCTGCCGGGCAGGCCGTCGCCGACGAAGCGGAGCTGCAGGGCATAGATGCCGAGCGTGACGACGAGCAGGATGAAGGCGGCGGCGGCGCCCAGCCCCCAGTTCAGGAAGGTCTGCACCAGTTGGGCGATGAATTCCGCCAGCATCATGTTGGCG
The DNA here is from genome assembly GCA_041915065.1 of Zavarzinia sp. Classification (GTDB taxonomy): domain Bacteria; phylum Pseudomonadota; class Alphaproteobacteria; order Zavarziniales; family Zavarziniaceae; genus Zavarzinia. The sequence goes on along the minus strand of JAYSCC010000402.1, from coordinate 3,134 downwards.
GTACCGCCGAGCAGGGCGGGGGTCACGAAATAGCCGAGCGACATGACGAAGACCATGATGCCGCCGGCCGCGATCCCGGGCAGCGACAGGGGCAGCAGCACCCGGAAGAAGGATTGCAGGCGGGTCGCACCACATAGGGACGCCGCCTGTAACACGGCGGGGTCGATCGCCCGCAGGGTCGTCTGCAACGGCAGGATCATGAAGGGCAGCATGATGTAGACCATGCCGATGGTGACCCCGACCAGATTGTTCACGAGGGGCAGGGGCTCGTCGATCAGGCCGGCCGCCATCAGCCATTTGTTGATCACGCCGGTGCGCTGGAGCAGCACCATCCAGGCGTAGGTGCGGGCGAGTAGGTTGGTCCACATCGACAGGACGACGACACCGAAGACGATCCGGCCGAGGGGCTGCGGCATGATCGCCAGCATCCAGGCGACCGGATAGGCCAGCACCAGGGTGACCAGGGTGACGATGGTCGAGACCAGAAAAGTGTTGAAGAGGACGCGGCCATAGGTCGGCGTCGCCAGAAGCTCGGCGTAATTACCGAAGCCGGGTTCAGGCTCGGTCACGCTGCGCAGCAAGAGCGTGACGACGGGGACGACGAAGAAGACCGCGAGCAAGACGAGTGCGGGCACCGCCAGCCGCAGGTTCTTCCAATCGAGGTCTCTGGTCATCGACGCGCTCCCGCCATCGCAGGTCCCCGGATCGGGGCGGCCCCCTCCCGCCCGGCCCGCCCGCTTCGAAGCGGGCGGGCTGATGCAGGCAAGGAGCCCTTGGTGATTACTTCGACTGCCAGGCGTACCAGCGCGCGGCGATCTCGTCACGATGCTCGGCCCAATATTTCATGTCGACGTCGACACGGAGAGCCGAATGGGCACCGGGCAGAGTGGCGCGGATCGCCTCGTCCATGAGGGCGTCCGATTTCACGTTGATCGGGGCATAGCCGCTGGCGGTGGCCATGTCGGCCTGGCCCTTGGCGCTGGTCGCCATGGCGAGGAAGGCCATCGCCTTGTCCTTGTTCGGGGCACCCTTCGGCACCACCAGGGCGTCGGCCGCGGCGACGTTCTGCTCCCACGACATCTGGGCGTTCACACCGGTCTTCTGCAGGGCGAAGATGCGGCCGTTCCAGAACTGACCGAGATTCACCTCGCCCGAAGCCAGCAATTGCTGCGACTGGGCGCCGGTGCCCCACCACACGATCTGGTCCTTGATGGTGTCGAGCTTGGCGAAAGCCCGGTCGAGATCGAGGGGATAGAGCTTCTCGGGCGGGACGCCGTCGGCCAGCAGGGCGATCTCGAGGGTGCCCGGGGTCGACCATTTGTAGAAGGTGCGCTTGCCGGGGAACCTCTTCGTGTCGAAGACGTCGGCCCAGGTCTTCGGCGCCTCCTTCAGATTGTCGGCGTTGTAGCCGATGACGAAGGAGAAATAGAAGCTGCCCACCGCATGCTCGGTGGTGAAGCGAGGATCCAGCTCGTCACGCTTGACGACCGAGAAGTCGATCGGCTCGATCAGGCCGTCGCGGGCGGCCTGGACGGCGAAATCGAATTCGACGTCGACGACGTTCCAGGTCACATTGCCGCTCTCGACCATGGCCTTCAGCTTGCCGTAGTCGGTCGGGCCGTCCATCAGCACGGGGATGCCGGTCTCGGCGGTGAAGGGCTTGGCCCAGGCGTCGCGCTGGGCGTCCTGGGTGGTGCCGCCCCAACTGGTGAAGACCAGTTGCTCGGCCTTGGCCGGAAGGGTGAACGCCGCGGCCATCAGACCGGCGAGCATCAATTTCTTCATCATGTCGTCTTCTCCTGCGGTCCAGTGTCGATACGGCGTTCCACCCGATTATGGTTGTGGGATCGGTCGCGTTCCGCCCAGGGGCGAGAACGGGGCCGGTTTCAGGATCTTGTTCTCGCCCTCGACGATCAGGTCGCGGATCGAGGGCAGGAAGTCGCGCCATGCCGGATCGGCCATCAGGGCGGCCCGGCGGCGCTCGCGCTCGTCGAGGCTCGGGAAGGCCCAGATGTGCACGATCTGGTTCAGGGGGCCGATTTCGGAAAAGAAGTAACCCACCAGTTCACCGAGGTGGCGCTTCTGGATGGCGATGCCCTTTTCTTCGACGACCTTCAGGTATTCGGGAACGGCGCCGTTTTTCAGGCGATAGCTGCGCATCTCGAAAATCATCGCCGTCACCGCATCACGAAGGGATCGGGAATCGGATCGTCGCTGGTGCGGACCCATACGGTCTTGGTGCGCGTGTAGTCGAGCACCGACTGCAGTCCGCCTTCGCGGCCGAGGCCGGACTGGCCGTAGCCGCCGAAGGGGGCGATGGGGGAGACGGCGCGATAGGTGTTGACCCAGACGATGCCGGAACGGATCGCCCGGATCATCCGGTGTGCCCGGCCGACATGGGTGGTGAACACACCGGCGGCGAGGCCGAAGGCGGTATCATTGGCGAGCCGGACCGCCTCTTCCTCGGTGTCGAAGCTCTGGACCGAGAGCACGGGGCCGAACAATTCCTGGGCCAGGCTGTCGGCCGCGGGCGCTTCCGAGCAGTCGAGAATGGTCGGCCGGTAGTAGAAGCCCGCAAGTCCGTCGGGCCGTGTGCCGCCGGTCAGCAGGCGGGCACCGCCGGCGATACTCTGGGCGACCACGGTCTCGATCCGGTCGCGCTGGCGGACGGTGGCGAGGGGACCGATCTCGGTCTCCATCAGCCGGGGATCGCCGATCCGGATCGCCTCGGCCTTCTCGACCAGGCGGGCGAGGAAGCGCTCCTTCACCCCGCGCTGGACGAGCAGGCGGGAGCCGGCGACACAGCTCTGGCCGGTCGCCGCGAAGATGCCGGCCACCACGCCGTTGGTCACGCTCTCGACATTGACGTCGTCGAACACCAGGACCGGCGACTTGCCGCCCAGTTCCAGGGTCGTATAGGCGAGATTGTCCGCCGAATTATGTACCACCCGGCGCGCGGTCTCGGGGCCACCGGTGAAGGCGATGCGGGCGATCAGGGGGTGGCGGGTGAGGGTGCCGCCGCACTCGTCGCCGAAGCCGGTGAGCACATTGATCACGCCGGGCGGGAAGCCGGCCTCGTGAACCAGGCGGGCGAAGGCGAGCGACGGTCCGGGCGCGTCTTCCGAAGCTTTGAG
>JAYSCC010000401.1:0-3685 GCA_041915065.1 Zavarzinia sp. | reverse complement strand
GCCGCCCTGGCCGTTCAGGTCGAGCGACAGCGACTGCGCCAAGGCCCCGTCGGCACCCAGGACGGAGGCGGCCAGCAGGACGGGCAGGAACAGGCGGCGCGACATCAGGCATCCTCCGGCGCGGCTTGCGCAGCTTGTGCGGCAGGCACGGCGAGCCCGCGTTCGACCACGACATCGCCGCCCGGGCCGAGCAGCAGGAGATGTTCGGTCCCGTCGCGCCGGACCAGCACGAGGCGCCGGCGCGGGTCGAGGCTCAGGCTCTCGACCACGGCCAGGCGCTTGCCGCTGCGCACCCCGGCGTTCTGGCCGAGCCGCTTGGCCGCGGCAGCGAAGACCAGGATCAGGACAATGACGAGGGCGAGGGCGAAGCCGGCCCGTAACAGGTCGGGCATCATCGCGGGCTGCCGCCGCTATAAGGGTCGCGGCGCTGTTGGAGCTGGCGGGCTTCGCGCATCCGGTTGTTGGCCATATAGACATAGGCCAGGATCTCGGCGACGGCGGCGAAGGCTTCGGTCGGGATGGTCTCGTCCAGGTCGCAGGTCTCCAGGATCTGCACCAGGTCGCCGTCTTCCCGCACCTTGACGTCATGGGCGAGCGCCAGCGCCACGATCCGCTCGGCGACCTCGCCCTGGCCGCGTGCCAGCACGCGCGGCGCCGCGTCCTCGCCCCGCTTGTAGCCGAGGGCGACGGCCTTGGTGCTCGGCGGCTTCTGCTCTTCGGTCATCCGGGCCTTCCTCGTGGCGGGCGCGACCATGGTTCCACTCATCATGGTGCCTCCACGTTTACGCGTCGTTAAGGGCGTTGTCGTCAGGATGCAAGGGTCCGTCACTTTGGCAAAGGCTGTTTCGGCCATGGATCTGGACCGCATCCCGGTCATCGGCATGCTGGTGCGCCGCATGGAATTCCTCGGCGCCCGCCAGCGGGTGATCGCGCAGAATGTCGCCAATGCCGATACGCCCGGCTATCAGCCGCGCGACATGGCGCCCGATGCCTTCGCCCGCCATGTGGCGAGCGAGATGGGCATGGCGGCCCAGGGCGTCGCCCCGGTGGCGCCGGTCGGCCTGGCCGCCACCTCGGCCGGCCATCTCGCCGGCACGCTGCCCGCCGCCAAGCCCGGCCAGACGCCCACCAAGGCCAACGACTACGAGACGGCGCCTTCCGGCAACGCCGTGGTCCTGGAAGAGGAAATGTCGCGCCTGACCGAGACGCAGATGGACTACGACACCATGACCAGCATCTATCGGAAGCAGATCCAGATGCTGAAGACCGCCTGGCGCGGCGGCTCGAGCAGCTAGGGGATACCGCCATGGCGATCGACGACCTGAACAAGACCCTGATGATTTCCGCCGCCGGCATGCGGGCACAGAGTGTGCGCATGCGGGTGATCGCGGAAAACCTCGCCAATGCCGAGACGGTGGGCCTGAAGCCGGGCGACCAGCCCTATCGCCGCAAGGTCGTGACCTTCGCCGAGACGCTGGACCAGGCGACCGGTGCCGAGACCGTGAAGGTCAAGGGCGTGACCGAAGACCAATCGGCCTTCGGCAGCCGCTTCGACCCCGGCCATCCGGCCGCTGATCAGAGCGGCTATGTCCAGACCCCCAATGTGAACACGCTGGTCGAGGTGAGCGACATGCGCCAGGCCCAGCGCACCTACGAAGCCAATCTGAACGTCGTCGATTCCGCGCGCACCATGCTGATGCGCACGATCGACCTGCTGCGGTCTTAAAGGAGAGCGCCGATGGATCCGGTCGCCACCCGGGCGCTGGGCGCCTATACCGATGCACTCCGTCGCGGCGCGGGCGGCGGCGGTGCCGATGCCGCCGGGGCCGACGCCGTTGCCGGAGGGGGCGCCCAGGGCGACAGTTTCGGTGCCGTGCTCGGCCGCACCCTCGAAGATGCGGTGCAGACCTCGGCCAAAGCCGATCAGACCTCGCTCGCCGCGGCGACCGGCAAGGCCAATGTCACCGATGTGGTCACCGCCCTGACCAATGCCGAAGTCACCCTTCAGGCGGTGGTTGCAGTGCGCGACAAGGTCGTGTCAGCCTATCAGGAAATCATGCGGATGGCGATCTGAGGCGGGTCCCGGTCGCGCCGCACCGAGAAGGGGAATGGCGTGACCGCGGCTGAAGCCTTGGATGTCGCCCGTGAGGCGCTGCTGACGATCCTGCTCGTCGCCGGGCCGGTCATGGTGGTCGCGCTGGTCGTCGGCTTGGTCATCTCCCTGATCCAGGCCCTGACCCAGATCCAGGAAGCGACCCTGAGCTTCGTGCCCAAGATCCTGGCGATCTTCGCCGTGCTCCTGCTGGCGCTGCCCTTCATGGGCGAGGAACTGGGCACCTTCACCCTGCAGATCATGTCGCGCGTCGGCGACGGCAATCACGCTGCCGGCACCGCCGCCGCCCCCGGCGGCTGAGGCCCGCCGTGCTGGACGAGGTCCTGCCTGGCGGCGTCTTCCAGGGGGCGCTGGTGTTCGCCCGGATCGGCGCCATGGTCATGGTGCTGCCCTTTTTCGGCGAGCAATATGTCCAGGTTCGCATCCGCCTGGTGCTGGCCCTGTTCCTGACCGCCCTGGTGCTGCCCCGGGCCGGCGCGCTGCCCGCCTTGCCGGCCAATGCGCTGGAGCTTCTGCCCCTGATCGGGGGCGAGGTGCTGATCGGCCTCGCCATCGCCGGGATCGCCCGCCTCTCGGTCGCCGCCCTTCATATCGCGGGTACGGTGATCGCCATCCAGTCGGGTCTCGCGGTCGCCCAGAACGTCGATCCGACCCAAGGCACGCAGTCGGTGGTGCCGGCCAATTTCGTCATCCTGACCGGGACCACGGCGATCGTGCTGGCCGACCTGCACCACCTGCTGATCGGCGCCCTGGTGCAGAGCTACCGGCTGTTTCCGGTGGCGGCGCCGCCACCGGTCGGCGACCTCGCGGAACTGGCGACCGGTGTGGTGGCCGATACTTTCGCCCTCGGGCTTCAGATGTCGGCGCCCTTCCTGGCCTTCGGCGTGATCTTCAACGTCCTGCTCGGCCTGACCAACCGGGTGATGCCGTCGATGCAGGTCTTCTTCATCGCCATGCCGCTGCAGTTGTCGCTGTCCTTCCTGCTCTTCGCGACTACCATCGGCTACGCCCTGACCCTTTTCGCCGATCGTTTCGTGACCGCCCTCGGGCCGCTGGTGCAATAGGGCCATGGCCGAAGACAACGACGATTCCTCCAAAACGGAAGACCCTTCCGCCAAACGCCTGCGCGACGCCGAGCAGAAGGGCGACGTACTGCGCAGCGCCGAGGTCGGCCATTGGTTCGGCCTGGCCGCCGGTCTCGCCGCCATTCTCCTGGTCGTCCGCGTCACCGGCCCCGGCGTCGGCGCCCGGCTCGGCGGCTTCATCGAACACGGCTGGGCCGTGCCGATCGACGGCAAGGCGGGCGTCGGCCTGATGATGGAGGTCGGGCGCGACCTTCTCGCCCTGCTCGGCCTGCCCATGCTGCTCATGGCGGTGGCTGCGGTGGCCGGCCACGCGGTCCAGCACAAGATCGCCTTCACGACCGAGAAGCTGAAGCCGGACCTGTCCAAACTCTCGCTGCTCAAGGGCCTGGGGCGGATCTTCTCGCGCCAGGGCTTGGTCGAATTCCTCAAGGGGATCGCCAAGATCGCCCTGGTCGGGGCGGGGGCGACGATCGCCGTGATGCCCGAG
>JAYSCC010000400.1:0-3686 GCA_041915065.1 Zavarzinia sp. | reverse complement strand
TACCGGATCAACGACCGCAACATCATGCCGGCCATGGCGACCGGCAATTTCATGAATGTCCTGACCTCCTATGACGCCGACGAGATCGCCCAGAACAGTGGCGAACTCGTGTGGAAGGGCGAGGTCGACATCGAGAATGTCGCCAACAAGCGGGTGGTCACCGCGATCGACATCGAACAGATGCGCAAGACCGCCGCCCCCGGCATCTATGTCCTGACCGCCGCCGCCGCGACCGGCGAGCAGGACAGTTGGGACAGCCTGGCGACCCAATGGGTGGTGGTGACCGATGTCGGCCTGACCACCTTCACCGGCAACGACGGCCTCTCGGTCTTCGCCCGCTCGCTCTCGACCGGCAAGCCGGTGGCGGGGATCGACGTCGGCCTCTATGCCCGCAACAACGAGGAATTGGCCAAGCTCAAGAGCGACGCCAACGGCCTGGTCCGCTTCGATCCCGGCCTGATGCGGGCGGAGGGCGGCCGTTCGCCCGGCGCCGTCATGGCTTTCGCCGGGGGCGGGGACTTCACCTTCCTCGACCTCACCGGTCCGGCCTTCGATCTGTCCGACCGCGGCGTCTCGGGCCGGATGCAGCCCGGCCCGCTCGACGTCTTCGCCTATGCCGAACGGGGTGTCTACCGCCCGGGCGAGACGGCCCATGTCATGGCCCTGCTGCGTGACGACGCCGGCAATGCGGTCGACAAGCTGCCGCTCACGCTGAAGATCATGCGCCCGGACGGGGTCGAGGTGGAACGCCGCGCGCTCCAGCCGAACGGGGCCGGCGGCTATGACATCACCTGGGCGATCAGCGGCACCGCCCGCACCGGCAATTGGACCCTGACCTGGCACACCGATCCCGAGAAGCCGGCGATCGGCAGCCTGAACGTCCTGGTCGAGGACGTGGTGCCGGCCCGGATCGAGACCAAGGTGGCGGCCGACGCCAAGGCGGCCGACCCGGCCCGCCCGGTCGCGCTCACGGTCGATGCCAAATATCTCTTTGGCACGCCGGCTGCCGATCTCCGCACCTCGGTGCAGGTCGTGGTCGGTGCCGCCACCGATCCCTTCCCGGATCACGAAGGCTATCGCTTCGGCCTGGTCGACGAGAATGTCGAGCAGCAGCGCATCAACCTCGACGACGAGACGACGGACGCCAAGGGCCACGCGGCCTTCCAGATCGCGCTCGACAGCCTGCCCGACACGGTGCAGCCCCTGGTCGCCATGATCCGCGCCGATGTTTTCGAAACCAGCGGCCGGCCGGTCTCGCAGCGGCTCGAACTGCCGATCCACAACAAGCCGCTCTGGCTCGGCATCAAGCCGGGCTTCGCGGACGACGAAGTGGCCGAGGGCGGCGTGCCCGCCTTCGACCTGATCGCCCTCGACCAGTCGGGCCGGGCGCGCGATGCCGCCGGTGTCCGCTGGCTCCTGGTGCGCGAAGATTGGGACTACCAATGGTCCTTCAAGGACGGCGGCTGGAGCTATCAGATCGTCGTGCGTGACAAGACGATCGGCGCCGGCACCGTCGACCTCAAGGCGGCCGGCCCGGTCCGGCTGGAGACGCCCAAGGTCGACTACGGCCGCTATCGCCTGGAACTGACCGATGCGTCGGAAGGCGCGGCGTCTTCGACCCGCTTCCATGCCGGCTGGTATGTCCCGCCGTCGATCGGCGAGACGCCGGACAAGATGACGGTGGTCGCCGACAAGCCCCAATATGCCCCGGGCGAGACGGCCAAGATCCGCGTCCAGGCGCCCTTCGCGGGCGAGCTGCTGCTCACCATCGCGACCGACAAGGTGGTGGAGACCCGCTCCATCGCCCTGCCGGCGGAAGGCGCCTCGGTCGACATTCCGGTGGCGGAATCCTGGGGCGCCGGGGCCTATGTCCTGGCCACCGCCTTCCGCCCCGGCGACGCCGATGCGGCACGCGGGCCGGGGCGGGCGATCGGCCTCGCCTGGCTCGGCATCGATCCGGCGACGCGGCGCCTCCAGGTCGCCTTCACGGCGCCCGACGCCATCCTGCCGCGCCAGAAGGTGACCATTCCGGTCGACGTCTCCGGCATCGCCGGTGGCGCGCCGACCTATGTCACCGTGGCCGCGGTCGACGAGGGCATCCTGCAGCTGACCGACTTCGCGACGCCTGATCCGGTCGCCCGCCTGTTCGGCAAGCGCCAGCTCGGCCTCGACATCCGTGACGCCTACGGCCGCCTGCTCAATGCCAAGCTCGGCAAGCCCGGCGTGCTTCGCGAAGGCGGCGACGGCGATGCGCTCGGCCGGCGCGGTGCACCCCCCTCCGACATCAAGCTGACCTCGCTGTTCTCCGGCATCGTCGCCCTCGACGACAAGGGCAAGGGCACGGTCTCCTTCGATGTGCCGGATTACAACGGCCGGCTCCGCCTGATGGCGGTCGCCTGGAACGGGCGTCAGGTCGGCAGTGCCGAACAGGGCCTGGTGGTGCGCGACCCCGTGGTGGTTCTGTCCTCGACCGCCCGCTTCCTCGGCGTCGGCGACAGCAGCCGGATGACGGTGACCCTGTCCAATACGTCGGGCAAGCCCGGGTCCTACAAGGTTACGCTGGCGGGTGACGACACCGTGCAATATGCCGGTACCGCACCCCAGCCGCCGGTCGATCTGCCGGTCGGCACCACCAAGACGGTGGTGCTGCCGATCAAGGCAGTGGCGGCCGGCCTCGGCAAGCTGGCGCTGACCATCGAAGGGCCAGACGGATTCCGTTTCGAGCGGACGGTCGGCGTCGGCACCCGCGCGCCGCAGCTTCCCTCGATCGACCGGCTGGTCCGCCAGCTCAAGCCGAAGGACAGCCTGACCATCGGTAAGAAGGCGCTGGACCCCTATGTCGCCGGTACGCCGGAACTGCTGCTCAGCCTGAGCCCGAGGCCCAGCGTCGATGTCGCCGGCCTGCTGCGCGGCCTCGACCGTTACCCCTATGGTTGCCTGGAGCAGACCACCAGCCGGGCCCTGCCGCTCCTTTATGTCGGCGAGGTCGCCAAGCTCTGGCAGCAGCCGGACGAGCCGGATTACACGGCCCGGATCAACAAGGCGATCGCCCATCTGATGGAGATGCAGCGGGACGACGGCAGTTTCGCCCTCTGGTCCTATGCCGGCGATACCGAGGCCTGGCTCACCGCCTATGCCATGGACTTCCTGACCCGGGCCCGGGCGCGCGACATCAAGGTGCAGGACTTCGCCTACAGGCGCGGTCTGGCCTGGCTGAAGCGCCATGCCGAGAACCGGCGTGACGACGGGCCGGATGCGCTCGCCTCGCGTTCCTATGCGCTCTACGTCCTGGCCGCGGCCGGCGTCGGCGAGCTGGGGGCGACGCGTTACATGCACGACGCCGTCGGCCTCGACCTGCCGACCCCGCTCGCCATGGCCCAGGTCGGCGCGGCGCTCGCCCTGATGGGCGACAACGGCCGCGCCACCGAAGCCTTCGACCGGGCGCTGGCGGCCCAGGACAAGCGCGACGCCGCCCGCGACTATGGCTCGAACGTGCGCGACCTCGCCGCCATCATCACGCTGGCGGCCGAGACCAAGGTGCCGGGCATCGATCCGGTCGGCCTCGCCGCCAAGGTGACCGACATGGCGTCCGGCAAGCGCTGGCTCTCGACCCAGGAGGAAGCCTGGCTGCTGATGGCAGCCCGCTCCCTCGCCGATACCGACAATGCCATGAGCGTCGCGGTCGG
>JAYSCC010000399.1:0-3689 GCA_041915065.1 Zavarzinia sp. | reverse complement strand
AATCCTCATCGACCGTTTTCTTGATCGCCAGCAGCAGTTCGGGCACACGCTGGATCTCGTCAATGATGGCTCGGTCCAGGCCCCGGACGAAGCCAGCCGGGTCGGCCTGGGCAGCCTCAAGCACCGTCTGATCGTCAAGCGTGATATAAGTCCGGCCGCCTTCTCCCATCTTTCGGACAAGCGTGGTCTTGCCGGCCCGGCGCGGCCCCACGATCAGAACGACCGGAGTATCCGCAAGAGCCTCCTCCGCTCGTCGCTCTACAAATCGATCGAACATTTCATTCCCGAATCCCGGATGACTGGAACTATCAGGCCAGGGAAATTGGGAGTCAATACTCCGCCAATTAGGATTTAGCAGGTCGCGATTTGGGAGGCCCTAGGGGCATCCCATTCCCACCGAGAAGCGACAAACCGTATTGTAGGGCCACAGCACAGGCATAACGATCGCCACCATCGATAGCAGTCTGCCACATTTACCGAATCGGCGATGCCCACGCAGGGCTTAACTATCAATAGCCAATGTTCCCCTTCCCACCCCCGATGACCGAGGTACCGTACCTTTCACTGTAGCGCCGAGGTTCGCGAGATCGGTGATGACCGAGCGCAGTTCCGGCCAGGGGAACTCTTCGTCATCTGGAGACGGCTCGCCCATGCTGACGATCATGGCAAGTTTCGCGGCCACACCCGACAGGCTGGCCGCCGGCGTCACCGCCAGGGCCTCCGTCAACGCATGCTCGGCCTCCTGGGCTTCGTCCAGGTCCTCGGCCAGTTCGTCCATGCCGAGAGCTTCCTGCGCGGCGTCCCAGCGCTCTCTGTGCTCGGCGAGTTGATCAAGAAGCGCCTTCGCCTTCTCGGTCTCCCCCAGCCACCGGGAGACCTCGTCGGCTTGGGTGACGCGGAGAGGAAGGGGCTGGCCGGGAAGGATCAGTTCGACGGCGGGGAAGCCGATCTCCCGGGCGAGGCGGGTTTCGAGGCGCTGCCATTTCCGGGTCAGCTTCACGACCTCGCCGTGAACGCGCCGCCAGCGCTCCCAGAGAGCGACGGCAGGGTCGAGCGCCTTGCGGCGGCGCGACATGTTCGCCAACGGCAGGACAGCGGAACTCCCGAGCACCGCCCGGCGGGTCACGCCACGCGGACTCGTGGTATGGTCAGAATCAGCCATGATCCTGGCTCCCATAAGCTAGGATGGTGGTTAGGTCGGCAGGGTGCTCCAACACTCTGTCGACCGCCCCATCATAAGCACGTGCATTGCACGTGCAATGGATTTATTCTTCTCTTTGCCTGCGCACGACGGTGATGACCAAGAAGCCCTTCACGACGCGGCTCGATGACGATGTCCTGGCCAAGGCACAACAAGTGGCCAAGGCTGAGAGACGTTCGGTAACAGCACTGATCGAGCTCGCGTTGGTCGAGTATTTCGAACGCCACGGCTTCACTGCTGCCTCGCCGGCCGCTTCTCAGGACGAGAAGGCGTAAGCCGGCACCAATGGGATTTCGGCCTGGCAGCATCGCCGCGCCTGGGCCGTAGAGAGGGAGAGGGGCGGCCTTTAGAGTGAGCCACCCGGCTTATTTTCGAGGGTAAGGCGCTACGCTGTTGCGGTACATTCTGGTGAACATCCGCCGTTACACCGCGTCTCTGCGCTATCCTGCTTCTACGCCTGCCGCGCCGTTCCGTTGACGGAAGCGGTTACACCCGCCGAGGCTTCCCGATCGAGGTTTCATGACCGGGGAAGGCGATGGCGGCAGAAGACGACACCCCGCCGGCCGCGAACGACAACGCGGCCCGCGAGAAGATCGAGCGGGCGACGCTGATCATGGCCCGGCTGCTGGGCCGCCAGATCGCCCGGGAAGTGTTCGGGCGGCTCCAGGCCGCGAATGACCACCGCCCCGGACCGGAGCGGGCCGACGAGTAGGAGACCGCCGATGATCCGCGCAGCACTCTACGCCCGCTATTCCTCGGACGCCCAGCGCGCCGCCTCGATCGACGACCAGCTCCGCATCTGCCGGGACCAGGCCAAGCGGGAAGGCTGGAGCATCGTCGGCAGCTACCACGATGCCGCCATCTCCGGCGCCAGCATGATCCTCCGCCCCGGCATCCAGGCCCTGCTCGCCGACGCCCGGGCCGGCCGCTTCGAGGTCGTGGTGGCGGAAGCCCTCGACCGCATCTCGCGCGACCAGGCCGACGTCGCCACCCTGTTCAAGCACCTGAGCTTCGCCGGTCTCCGCATCGTGACGCTCGCCGAAGGCGAGATCAGCGAACTCCACGTCGGCCTCAAGGGCACGATGAACGCCCTCTTCCTCAAGGACCTCGCCGCCAAGACCCACCGCGGCCTGCGCGGCCGGGTCGAGGCCGGCAAGGCCGGTGGCGGGCTCTGCTACGGCTACGACGTGGTGAAGCGCCTCGGCAGCGACGGCGAACCGATCCGCGGCGAACGCAGCATCAACGAGGACCAGGCCGCCATCATTCGCCGGGTCTTCCGCGCCTTCGCCGCCGGTATCTCGCCCCGCGCCATCGCCAAGCAATTGAACGACGAGGGCATCCCCGGCCCGGACGGAAGGCGCTGGTCCGACACCACCTTGCGCGGCCACGCCAAGCGCGGCACCGGGTTTCTGAACAACGAGATGTATGTCGGAAGACTGGTCTGGAACCGGCAGCGCTATGTGAAGGACCCGGCCACCGGCAAGCGGGTCTCGCGCCTGAACCCGCCCGAGAGCTGGATCACCACCGAGGTCCCGCACCTCCGCATCGTCGACGATGCCCTGTGGCAGTCCGCCAAGGCCCGCCAGGATGGGCTTGCCGAAGAGCATGCCGCCGCCATCGCCGGCGTTCGCGCCTCCTTCGCCCGGCGGGCCGCCAATCCCCTCGCCGGCCTGCAGCGGCCCCAGTCTCTGCTGTCCGGCCTCGTCACCTGCGGCGTCTGCGGCGGCTTCTACCGCCTGCGCGGCCAGGACCGTTTCGCCTGCGCCAACCACGGAATGAACGGCACCTGCGACAATGCCCGCAGCATCCGCCGCGACGCCCTCGAAGAGCGCGTGCTCGCCGGCCTCAAGGACCGCCTGATGGCGCCGGAGGCCGCCGCCGAGGCGATCCGCGCCTATGTCGAGGAAAGCAATCGCCTGAACCAGGACCGCCGCGCGAGAATCGAAGCCGATCGCCGCGAGTTGCAGAAGATCGCCCAGGCCCTTCGGGAGATCGTCGCCGAGATCGAGAAGGGCGCCGGCAACCGCACCCTGCTCGCCCGCATGACCGAGCTCGAACAGCGCGAGGACCAGATCAACGCCCGCCTCGCCGAAGAGCCGGCCGACGCGCCGGACATCCATCCCAACATCGCCAGCCTCTACGCCCGCAAGGTCGCGCGCCTCACCGAAGCCCTGAACCACCCGGACGAACGCGCCGAAGCAGCGGCGGCGATCCGCAGCCTGATCACGAAGATCACGCTGACGCCGGGCGCCAGGCGCGGCGAGGTGAACGCGGTGCTGGAGGGAGAACTGGGCACGCTGCTGACGTGGACGGCCCAAAAAGCGAACACCCCCGCGGCGGGGCCTGCGGGGGTGTCGGTATCGGTGGTTGCGGGGGCCAGATTTGAACTGACGACCTTCAGGTTATGAGCCTGACGAGCTACCGGGCTGCTCCACCCCGCGGTGAGGTGAGGGACGTTGTGAGGTTTTGATCTGTCCGTTTTGCAGGC
>JAYSCC010000398.1:0-3692 GCA_041915065.1 Zavarzinia sp. | reverse complement strand
CAAACCCCCGGTCGAAGCCTGCCCGGCGCGGACCTGCCGGGCACGCCCCGGCAGGTCCGCCACCATCCGGCCAAGGCCGCGGCGATACTGGCCGCGAGCGGTGTCGTCGCCCGGCCGATCAGGCCGCGCAGCGTGGCACCGTCGCCGAACAGCGCGCCTTTGGACGCCTTCACGTCGCTCTCGGCCAGAAGGTCGGCCAGGCCGGCCGGCAGGCCGACGGATTCGAGGATGCCGCGATAATCGGCTTCCGGCAGGTCCTTGTAGACCACCGGCCGGCCCGACTGGCGCGCCAGTTCGGCGGCATAATCGGCCAGCGTATAGGCCGTATCGCCGGCCAGTTCGTAGACCTTGCCGGCCTGGTTTTCGGCACTGGTCAGCACCACGGCCGCAGCCGCCGCATAGTCGGCCCGCGCGGCCGAGGCGATCTTGCCCTGCCCGGCCGAGCCGAGCACGGCACCATGATCGACCGCCGCCTTGGCCCCCACCGTGTAATTCTCCGTGTACCAGCCGTTCCGCAGCAGGACGAAGGGCAGGCCGGATGCGCGCAGCGCCGCCTCGGTCTCCCGATGCTCGCCCGCCAGGTTCAGGGGGTTCTGATCGGCATGGAGCAGGCTCGTATAGGCGAGCAGTTCGACCCCGGCCGCCTTGGCCGCCGCGATCACGTTCAGATGCTGGGGCGCCCGCTTGCCGAGTTCGTTCGAGGAAATCAGCAGGATCTTGTCGGCCCCCGCGAAAGCCGCCGCCAGGCTGGCCGGATCCTCGTAGTCGCCGGCCCGAAGCTTGACGCCGAGGGCCGCGAGGTCCTGCGCCTTGGCGGGATTGCGCACGACGCCGACAATCCGCGCCTGCGGCGCCCGGGCGACGAGTTCCTTCAGCACGAGCCGGCCGAGCTGGCCGCTCGCCCCGGTCACCACGATGGTTTCCTTGTTTGCCACCTTCATTCTCCTGGTCTAAATTAGAGACCATGTCTATATACGAGGCCGTTTCGGCCGCCGGAAGGAGGCAGTTTTCGGTGACAGGGTTACACGCACATAACCTTCCCCCCGCGGCAGACGAAGCCGTGCCGGCGCTGGACGCCGCCCAGGCGGAACTGCTCCGCTGCTTCGCGCAGTGGAGTGCGGGGGACTTCGATCTGTCGCTCTGCCCGGTGCGGGGCGTCCTGGATCATCTGGGCGACAAATGGACGACGCTGATCGTCATCGTGCTGGCCGAGCGGCCGCATCGCTTCAGCGAGATCCGCCGCGCCATCCCGGATATTTCGAAGCGGATGCTGACCCAGACACTGCGCGATCTCGAACGGGATGGACTGCTGGCGCGCCGGGTCTATCCGACCAAGCCGCCCAGCGTCGACTATCGCCTGACCCCGCTCGGCCGCTCGCTCCTGGTGCCCCTGTGCGGCCTGATCACCTGGGCGAACGATGCCCAGGCTTCGATCGCTGCCGCCCGCGCCCGTTTCGACGCCGAGGCCGCAGCCGCCTGACTCAGACGCCTTCGCGCAGCCGCTTCACGAAATCGCCGAGGCCGGTCTGCCGGCGCCGGCGCAGGCGCTCGGCGTGCAGGATGGCCTGGACCTGGGCCAGCGTATGGTCCACGTCCTCGTTCAACACGACATAGTCGTATTCGGCCCAATGGCTGATCTCGTCTGCCGCCTTGGCCATGCGGGCGGCGACCACATCCTCCGGGTCTTGGGCGCGCTGGCGGAGCCGCCGTTCCAGTTCGCGCGTCGACGGCGGCAGGATGAAGATCGAGACGAGGTCTTCCCGCGCATGTTCGGAGAGCTGCTGGGTGCCCTGCCAGTCGATGTCGAACAGCACGTCGCGCCCGGCGGCCAGGGCATCCGCCACCGGCTGGCGCGGGGTGCCGTAGTGATTGCCGAACACCTTGGCCCATTCGAGCAGCTTCCGCTCGTTCATCATCAGATTGAATTCGAGCGGCGTGACGAACCAATAGTCCGTGCCCTCGACCTCGCCCGGGCGGCGCGGCCGCGTGGTCACGGAGACCGACATTTCGAGTCGCTCCTCGCGTTCGAGCAGGCGGCGCGAGATCGTGGTCTTGCCCGCCCCCGACGGCGAGGACAGCACCAGCATCAGGCCGCGGCGTTCGATCCCGTGAGACGACATGAAGGTTTCCTTGGCTATTCGACGTTCTGCACCTGCTCGCGCAGGCGGTCGACAGCGGTCTTGAGGTCGAGGCCGAGGCGCGTCAGGTCGACGTCGGTCGACTTGGAGCACAGCGTATTGGCCTCGCGGTTGAATTCCTGGGCCAGGAAGTCGAGCCGGCGGCCGACCCCGTCGCCGGTCGCCAGCAGCTTGCGCGCCTCGGCAACATGGGCACGGAGGCGATCCACCTCTTCCCGGACGTCGGCCTTGACCGCCAACATGGCAACTTCCTGGGCCAAGCGCTCGGCCGAAACGGTACCCGCCTTGTCCTTCAGGAGGTCGGCGAGCTGAGCTTCCAGGCGGGCGCGGATGGCGGCCGGCTGGGTCGCGGCCTGGGCTTCCGCCGCGGTGGTCAGGCGCTCGATCTCGTCGAGATGGCCGGCCAGGATCGCCGCCAGATGGGCGCCTTCGGCCCCGCGCGCCTGGGCCAAGCCCTTCATCGCCTGTTCAAAAGTGGCGAGATAGAGGGCGTCCTGTTCCGCCTCGTCGGTCTCGGGCGCGGTTTCGCCGCGCAGGATCACGCCGGGCAGCGCCATCAAGCCCTCGACCCGCGGCGGCTCCAAGCCGTTTTGGGTGGCGAGGTCGCGGGCGACCGCCAGGTAATGACCGAGCACGGACGTATCGAGCCGGGGTGCCGCCGTCTCGGCCGCACCGATCAGATTGAGCTGGATCTGCACGTTGCCGCGCTTCAGATGGCGCTGGGCAATGTCGCGGATCGGCCGTTCCAGCCGTTCCAGCCCGGCCGGCAGGCGGGCGCGCAGCTCGAGCCCGCGGCCGTTGACCGATTTCACCTCGAAGACGAATTCGGTGCTACCGCGAACGCCTGCGGCGCGCGCGAAGCCCGTCATGCTCTGCACTGTCATCGCCGACTCCGCGCTGGCCCCGAAAGAGTGGACGGCTCTTACTATGGGTTGGACCTTTGGACAAGCGAGCCATGGCGAAACCACCCGTGCCCAGCCCCCGTTCGATCCTGATCACCGGCGCCTCGCGCGGCATCGGCGCCGCCCTGGCCGAGGTTTACGCCGCCCCCGGCATGATGCTCGCGATCACCGGACGCGACGCTTCGGCCTTGGCGGCGCGCAAGGCCGCGCTGGAAGCCAAGGGTGCGCGCGTGCTGACAGGTTGTTTCGACGTGGCCGACGCCGCCGCTCAGGCAGCTTTCTTCGCCGAGGCGGATACGGCGGCCCCGCTCGATCTGGTGATCGCCAATGCTGGCGTTGGCGACACCGCGCGTGACCTGACGGACCTCCGCCGAGCGACCCGCCACATCCTGAAGACCAATGTCGACGGTGCGATCGAGACCGCGCTGCTCGCGGTCGAGACCATGGCACCGCGCGGCCGGGGCCAGATCGGCCTGGTCGCCTCGATCGCCTCCTTCCAGGGTCTGCCCGGCGCGGCGGCCTATTGCGCCTCCAAGGCGGCCGTCCGGGTCTTCGGCGAAGGCCTGCGCGCCGATGTCGCCAAGGCCGGGATCGGCGTCACGGTGATCTGCCCCGGCTTCGTCACGACCGACATGACGGCGAAGAACGACTT
>JAYSCC010000397.1:0-3699 GCA_041915065.1 Zavarzinia sp. | reverse complement strand
TCCGTAGCGGACACGGGGGCGGTGTCGTGCTGCTTTCCAATGCGCCGCGGCCATCCGCCGTGGTGCGCCTCCAGCTCGACCGCCTGGGCGTGCCGCGCGACCTCTATGATGCCGTGGTGACCTCGGGCGACGTCACCCACGACGCCCTGGCGGCAGCCGGCTATCGCCATCTCTGGCATGTCGGGCCGGAACGCGACCTGCCGATCTACGAGGGGTTGAACGTCACCCTGACCGACGATCTCGACGCTGCCGAGGCGCTGGTCTGCACCGGCCTGGTCGACGACGAGCGGGAGACCGCGGAAGACTATCGCCCGCTGCTCGATGCCGCCCTGTCTCGCGGATTGGCGCTCGTCTGCGCGAATCCGGACCGGATCGTGAAGCGGGGTTCCGCCGTGATTCCCTGCGCCGGCGCCGTCGCCGTCCTCTACGAGGAGATGGGCGGCCGGGTCGAATGGCACGGCAAGCCCTATCCGTCGGTCTATGCCCGCAGTCTCGGTCTGCTCGGCACCGCACCGGCGGAGACGCTGGCGATCGGCGACGGCATCGAGACCGATATTCCGGGCGCCAACGCCCAGGCTATCCCGGCCCTGTTGGTGACCGGTGGCGTCCACGCCGAGATCTGGGGCGACCCGCCGGATTCGGCCCGCCTGACCGCTGCCCTGGCGGAGCGCAGCCTAAGCGTGGCCGCTGCGATCGACCGGCTTCGCTGGTGAGGCCGGCCGGCCGGTCCTGAGAGCCACGACCCGATAGGCACTGCGTGCCATCGGGTTGAGCCGGCCGAACCAGCCGAACAGGCCGTAGACGGCGGCGAGATGGCGGGCCAGTGGCTCGTCCTGCTGGAGGCGGAAGTCCCTGCCCCAGGATTCACAGGATTTCGGCCGGTCCAAGCCCCAGCTGAAGCGCGAGCCCGTGACAGCGATGCTGGGATAGAAAGCCGAGCCCAACGCAACCCAGGAGGCCATGGCATCGAATACGAAGGTGGCGCCGGGAAAGCGATGGGCGATCCGGCGCGCCAGGGCCTTCATCTTCTCTTCCGAGAGATACATCGAGACGCCCTCGAGCACGACGATGGGCACCGTCCCCGGCGCCAGTTCGATGGCGTCCAGGCAGTGTGGCTTGTCGATCGAGGCTTCGACGAAGTGGCGCCGGGGCGAATGGCCGGCGAAGGCGGCCTGCCAGACCGGGGCGACCCCGCCGAGGTCGAGGTCGTACCAGTCGACCTGTCCGTCGTCGATCCGGTTGAAACGGGTGCACAGGCCGCAGCCGAGGTTGATCACCGCCGCGTGACCCTTGTTATGCCGCATGTGGGCGGCCACGATCCGGTCGATCACCCGTTTGCGCAGGATGATGATCACCCGGTCGAACTGGCTCGGCATGAATTTGTCGAAACTGGGATTCAGGCGCCCGACGATCTCGTCAACCTTGCGATCGCGCAGCAAGGGATGGTCGCGGCGGTTCTCACGCCACTGGGCATAGAGGGGTATGAGCAGGGTTTCAGAGACCCCGTGCAACTCTACCGGCACTGCTTCCTCCCGCGCACGCGGGGGAGCATAGGCTCAGTCGAACAGGGCGTCGATGTCCGCCTGACTCGCCTTGGTTCCTGCCGGAAGTGCCGGGGTGGCGGGCGGTGGCGGCGCGGCTTCGGGTGCTGATTCGGGACCGGGCTCGGGCGCGAACAGCTTGTCGACGTCGTGCTGGCCGATTCCCTCGCCTTCCAGGGCCGGGCCGTTCAGCAGGGCGGCGTCGCCGGCGGGCGCCTCGTCCGCCGGCTTCGGCGCATCCATCAATTCGGCCCCCAACGCGTCCTTGAGGCGGCCGACCCGGTCTTCGATATAGGTCAGGGTCTCGACCACCTTGGAGATGCGCTGGCCGGTGATGTCCTGGAAGGAACAGGCTTCGAAGATTTCCATGCAGCGAGCCGAGACCAGGTCGGCATAGGCCTTCTGGTCGCCGGTGTCGCCGGCCATGATCGCCTCCGCGGCGGCCATGATGCGGTTGGTGGCATCCTCGGTCGAGCGGACGATGGCTTCGAGCTCGCGGCCAGCGCGCGGCAGGCGCTCGTTCTTGAGGTCACCCGGACGGAGCGAAGCGATTTCGCCCTTGGCCCTGGCGATATAGTCGGAAAGCGCCCGAAACTCGCGATAGATCGAGGTGTCGATCGAGCGGAAATAGGCTTGCATGGTCGCGATCAGCACTTCGGTCACTGAAGCGACCTCGACCAGGTTCGGACTATCCGCACGGCGCCGCAGGTGGTCGACCAGCGCCCCGACCTGCGTGCTGAGGGTTTCGGGCATCATGGCGGCGCCCTCAGAAATCACCGAGGACGGCACGCATCTTCGTCTTCAGCGTCTCGGCGTTGAACGGCTTCACGATGTAGTTGTTCACGCCCGCCTGCTTCGCCGCGATCACGTTCTCGGTCTTCGATTCCGCGGTGATCATGATGAAGGGCGTCTTCTTCAGGCTGTCGTCGCCCCGCACCTGCTTCAGGAGTTCGTAGCCGGTCATCGGCTCCATGTTCCAGTCGGAGATGATCAGGCCGTAGGGCTTGGCCTTCAGGCGTACCAATGCCTGCTGGCCGTCGGTCGCCTCGTCGACATTGTCGAAGCCGAGTTGCTTCAGCAGGTTCCGGATGATGCGCAACATCGTCTTGTAATCGTCGACGATCAGGATGGGCATTTGCAGGTCGACTGCCATGACGGTGACGCCTCTCGAATTCTTCTCTCGCGTGGCCCGAAGGCGCTGCTCGGCCCGATCGTGTGTCATTTCGGCTAAGAAACGGTAAACCGCCGGGAGCCCGCCTCTTCGCTCGCTTGCGCCGGCTTCGGCGCCCCATTAAGGTCCCGGGCTCGACGCCGGCCAAGGAAAGGGCTGATGATGACTGCGTATCACGGCTACTACTTCGAGGATCTCTCGCTCGGCCAGAGTGCCGCCTTCTCGAAGACGATCTCGGAAGCGGACATCCTGATGTTCTCCGGTGTGTCGGGTGACACCAACCCGGTCCATCTCGATGCCGAATATGCGGCGACCACGCCCTTCAAGGAGCGAATCGCCCACGGCATGCTGTCGGCCGGCCTGATCTCCGCCGTGCTGGGCACCAAGCTGCCCGGTCCGGGCGCCATCTACGTCGGCCAGACCCTGCGCTTCAAGGCGCCGGTGAAGATCGGCGACACCGTCGTCGCCGAAGCCAAGGTGATCGAGCTGGTGCCCGAAAAGAAGCGTGCCGTCTTCTCGACCACCTGCACCGTGCGCGGCAAGGTCGTGGTCGAGGGCGAAGCCACCATCATGGTCCCCGGCCGCCCGGTCGCAGTCTGAGCCGCAAACCACCGATGCTGATCGTCGACCGCCTGGACCAGGTTCCGCCGCGCGCCAAGGGCGCCGTCCTGGCGGTCGGCAATTTCGATGGTGTCCACCTGGGGCATCAGAGCCTGATCGCCAAGGCGGAGGCGATCGCTGCGACCATGGGTGTGCCCTCGGGCGTGCTCACCTTCGAGCCGCACCCGCGCCAGCTCTTCCGGCCGGACGGCCCGCCCTTTCGCCTGACACCCGCGGCCGACAAGCTCCGCTTGCTCGACGCCCTCGGGGTCGAAATCACGGCGGTGCTGCCCTTCTCCAATGAACTCGCCACCATGCCGGCGGAAGACTTCGTCATCCGCTACCTGGTCGAAGCCTTGCAGATCGTCCACCTGGTGGTCGGCTTCG
>JAYSCC010000396.1:0-3703 GCA_041915065.1 Zavarzinia sp. | reverse complement strand
TATCCCCATGTCCTGACCGGCTTCGAGGCCGGCTTGCATCGCCACCTGCCGGGTGCCGCCAGCTTCGCCGCTGCGGTGACCGAACGCTTCCTCACTTTGCTGAAACGCTAGGCCCGACTGGACCTCGGCGCCGTTCTGTGCAGGATGGCCCGGTGATTTAGAGGCGTCATGTCTCCACCCGACTCTTCCCCGCTGTTCACGGTCGACCGCCGCACGGCCTTGTTGCTGGGCCTCGGTGCCCTGGCCGCCCTGCCCGCCCAGGCTGCGACCACGCCGGCCAAGCCGGCTAGGCTCCGTCTGCTCGCTCCCGCCCTCTATGGCGACGCCACCTTGTTGAAAGCGCTGGGCGGCGACAAGGCACAGCTCGACTTCACCCCGCTTGCCGGCGGCGACGCGCTCCTCGCCCCGCTGCGTCCCCTGCCCCCCACGGCCACCGCGCAGCAGCAGGCGGCCCGCCCTGCCCTGGTGGTCGCCGGCCACGAATGGGCACGCGGCATCCTATGGCCCGAAGGCGTGATCGAGCCGCTGGGCAAGGACGGCGCCGTGCCCCAGACCGCAATCGTCCCGGCGCCCGAGATGGCGGCGACGCCGGGCGCCCTCGAACTCGGTATCGAGGGACGCTACCTGCTCGGTCGGGCGATCCGCCTCGACATCGCCGCCCTCGGCTTCGACCGCCGCCGCGTGTCGCGCGACGCGGTGGAGGACCAGGGTCTCGCCCTGCTCGACGATGCCGCCCTGACCGGCCGCTATGGCTTGGTCGCCGACCCGGCACGGCTGCTGCCCATGGCGATGCTCTATGCCGGGCTCGATCCCTTCCGCCTACAGATGCCGAGCGAGATCAGACGCTTCGAGGCGGCGGCCCAGGATCTGGTCGAACGGGCGGCCCTCGTGGCGCCGCCGGCCGATCTCGCTGCCGCCCTGGCCAAGGGCACGATCGACCTCGCCCTGCCGCTCGGCCCGGGTGACTTGGCCGGGCCACGCTTGGCCGGGGCCGGCGACTTGGTCACGACGGTGCCCAGCCACGGCCCGATCGCCGGGCGCAGCGCCTATTATTCCGTCGAACTCCTGTGCTTGGCGAGCCAGAGCACACCACTGCCCGCGGCCCGCGCCGTGGTCGAACGGACCGGCCAGCGCCCCGTGGTCGAGGCCCTGGCGCGTGCTGGCGGCGGCCTTCGCTTGGCGATCGGCCTGTTCGACCCGGCTTTGGCCGACCTGCTGACGCCCGAGGAACGCGCCGCCCTGGCACTCGACGAGCTGCCCGCCCTGCTCCGGCACGCCGCCCCGGCCCGCCTGGTGCCCGAACGGAGCCGCCTGCAGCCCCTGCTCGCCAAGGCCCTGGCCGGCCGCGGCTGAGTCCGCCGGGCCGATCCTTTTCCCTCAAACACTCCCCGAAAGCGAAAGGGGCGCGGTTTCCCGCGCCCCTCGTGCCGGATGGCCGGTGCTCAGTGCATGCTGCGCATCAGCTCCGCCCGCTCCTCTTCGGAGAGCGGCGGATACTTCTTCGGGAAGACCTGCTGGATCACCGCGATCAGGGCCGGCAGCAGGGTCACCGCGCCGATCATGTTCACCATGAACATGAAGGTGAGCAGCATGCCCATGTCGGCCTGGAACTTCAGGGCCGAGAAGCTCCAGGTCGAGACGCCGACCGCGAGCGTGAAGCCGGTGAACATGGTCGCCGAGCCAACGTCCTTCAGGGCCTGTTCATAGGCCTGGAACGGCGACTTGCCGAGGCGCATGTAGCGCTGGATCCGGTTGTACTCGTAGATGCCGTAGTCGACGCCGATACCGACCGCGATCGCCAGCACCGGCAAGGTCGAGATCTTCAGGCCGATCTGGGCCAGTGTCAGGAACATGTTGCCGATGATGGTCGACAGGATCAGCGGCAGCACGCAGCAGAGCGAACCGCGCCACTCACGGTAGGTCAGCAGGACGAGGCTGATCACCACCGCATAGACCCAGAGCAGCATCGGCACTTCCTGCTCTTCCACCACCTCGTTGGTGGCGGCGGTGACGCCGATCGAGCCGGCGGCCAGGCGGATCTTCATGCCTTCGATCTGGTTGTCCGGACGGGCCCGGAATTCCTTCACGGCATTGACCACGCGCTTGATCGTCACGGCCTTGCTGTCCTTGGTGAAGATCAACAGCGGCAGCACGGTGCAGGTGGTGTTCAGCGTCATAGTCGAGGTCGGGATCGGGCCCACCGCCTGGGCCAGCACGCGGGTGTCGCGCGGCAGGAAGTACCACTTCAGGTTACCTTCGCGCCACATCGAGCCGACCATCTTGGCCAGCAGCGGTAGGCCGATCGTCGACTGAACGCCCTCGACGTTGGCCATCTCCCACTGGAAGCGGTCGAGCGCCGACATGTATTTGTGGTCGACGCAGGCGCCTTCCGGCGTCTCGACGATCACGGTCAGGATGTTCACGCCGATGTCGAAATTATCGACGACATAGCGGGTGTCCTGGTTGTAGCGGCTGTCCGGGCGAAGCTCGGCGGCGCCGGCATGGACGTCGCCGATCTGCAGGCCCTTGGAGACGAAGACGCCGACCGTGCCGAGGATGGCGCAGCCGATCACCATGATCCAGGCGTTACGCGGCTTGGCGATGCGCGCCACATAGGGCCACACCCGCTCGCGCTTCTCCATCTGACGTTTCACCTGGGCGGCATACTCGCCCGTGGGGGCGATATAGGACGCCAGCAGCGGCAGCATGATCAGGTTGGAGACGATCTTGAGGCCGATACCGATCGAAGCGGTGATCGACAATTCGCGGATCATCCCGATCGGGATCATATAGAGGGTGGCGAAACCGGCCAGGCAGGTGAAGAGCGCGATCGAGCCCGGCACCAGCAGGAAGTGGAAGGTGTCGCGCGCCGCCTGCATCTTGGTCTTGCCGTTGGCGATTTCGGCCGAGACCATGTTGATCTGCTGCACGCCATGGGAAACGCCGATGGCGAAGACCAGGAAGGGCACCAGCACGGCCAAGGGGTCGAGCCCGAAGCCCATGAGATCGAGAATGCCGAACTGCCAGATCAGGGAGCAGAGCGAGGCCGACAGGGTGACGATGGTGAGGCGCCACGACCGGCAATAGAGCCAGAGCATCATCACCGTCAGGAGGAAGGCGACGCCCATGAATTCGACGACGCTCTCGGCCCCCTTCTTGATGTCGCCCATGATCTTGGCGAAACCGACGATTTTCACCGAGATGCCGTCCTTCTCGTACTTCTGACGGAAGGCTTCGAGATCGTCGGCGACGCGGAAATAGTCGAGGCGTTGGCGGGTGTCGGGGTCGATGTCCTGCAACTCGGCCGAGATCATCGACGATTCGAGGTTGTTCGCCACCATGCGGCCGACGATGCCGGCCTTCAGCACGTTGGCGCGCACCGTGTTCATCGATTCTTCGGTGGCCTGGAATTCCGCCGGGATCACGTCGCCGGCATTGATGCCTTCCTCGGTGATTTCGAGGTAGCGGGTGTTCGGGGTCCACAGGGATGCCAGGGTCGGACGTGACACGCCTTTGATATAGAAGACGTCGTCTGTCGCGTCTTTCAGGACTTTCAGGTATTCGGGCGTGAAGATCGTCTTGTCCTTCTGGTTTTCCAGAACGACAATGATGCGGTTGGCCCCGGCGAAGTCGTCACGATACTTGAGGAAGGTCTCGATATATTCGTGACCGATCGGCAGCATCTTCTCGAAGCCGGTATCCA
>JAYSCC010000395.1:0-3706 GCA_041915065.1 Zavarzinia sp. | reverse complement strand
CGATATCCTTTGATGCGAGTTTCTGGCCCTCGCCGAAGGCGAACGACGGGCTTTGACAACGACTTTCTCGGCGGCGGACGATGTGGCGATCCAGCGCCGTACCTACTACGGTCCATACTGCAGGCACCGCAATGCCGTTGAGGAGGAGGGGTAATGTCGGTTCTGGTTCCCGTCGTGCTGTGTGGTGGTTCCGGTTCGAGGCTCTGGCCGGCGTCGCGCAGTTCCTATCCGAAGCAGTTTCTCGGGCTGGGCGGCGAGCGCAGCATGTTCCAGCAGTCGGTCGCCCGCGTGGCCAGGCTGGGCCGGCCGATCGTGGTCGCCAACACCGCCTATCGCTTCGTGATCGCCGACCAGCTCCGCCAGATCGGCGTCGAGGCCGACATCCTGCTGGAGCCGGCAGGCCGCGATTCCTGTCCCGCGATCGCCGCCGCCGCCGTCAAGGCGCTGGCGCAGCACGAAGATCCGGTACTGGCGGTGGTC
Organism: Zavarzinia sp.; assembly: GCA_041915065.1. Lineage (GTDB taxonomy): Bacteria > Pseudomonadota > Alphaproteobacteria > Zavarziniales > Zavarziniaceae > Zavarzinia. Next base: position 3,226 of record JAYSCC010000395.1, on the reverse strand, counting down.
GCCGCCGACCATGCCATCGCCGATGTCGCCACTTTCGCGGCCGATATCGAGACCGCGGCCGAAGCGGCGCGCCAGGACCTTCTGGTCTGCTTCGGCCTCGCACCGACCGGACCCGCCACCGGCTATGGCTATATCCGCCCGGGTGCAGCGCTGGCCGAAGGCCGCGTGCGCAAGATCGACGCCTTCGTCGAAAAGCCCGACCTCGAAACCGCACGGCGCTATGTCGCCGAAGGGCTGTTGTGGAATTCGGGCAATTTCGCCTTCCGGGCTCGCACCTTCCTCGATGAACTGGCCGCTTTCGAGCCGGCCATCGTCGAAACCGTCGAAAAGGCAGTCGCGGCGGCAACTGACGACCTCGGCTTCATCGGGCTCGAGGCCGAGAGCTTCAAGGCAGCCCCCAAGATTTCGGTCGACTATGCGGTGATGGAGCGAACCGGCAAGGCCGCCGTCCTGCCCGCCCGTTTCGACTGGTCAGACGTCGGCACCTGGGCCGCTCTGCACGACATTACGGCGAAGGACGAGAACGGTTGTGCCGCCATCGGCGACGGCGTCTTCGCCGATGCCAAGGGCAGCCTGATCTATTCGCCCGGCCATCTGACCGTCGTCGCCGGGCTGAACGATGTCGTCGTCGCCTCGACCAAGGACGCCACCCTGGTGATGTCGCGCGACTATGCCGAGAAGCTGAAGCAGGTCGTGGGCCGCCTCGAAGCCGAGAAACGGCCGGAAGCCACCGAACACCGCCTGGTGCACCGGCCCTGGGGCACCTACGAGGGGATCGACAACGGCGAACGCCACCAGGTGAAGCGAATCACCCTGAAGCCGGGCGCCAAGATCTCGCTGCAGAGCCATCTGCACCGCTCCGAACATTGGATCGTGGTCAAGGGCACGGCCCAGGTGGTGCTCGACGACAAGACCCACATCCTGACCGAGAACCAGTCGATCTACATCCCGCTCGGCGCACGCCACCGCCTGGAAAACCCGGGCCGCATCCCGCTCGAACTGATCGAGGTGCAGACCGGCGCCTATCTCGGCGAGGACGACATCATCCGCTACGAGGACATCTACAAGCGGAGCTGACGCCCCCGGGCACCTGCACCTTTCGTCGCAGGGGCGGCGGCGGTAACCATTTCGCCACCATTTGGCGGTTCCACTCGGCAGGAACCGGTGCGGGCGCACGCGCTTTTTGAGCGATGTCATGGCCTTCCCGCGCCGGCGGAAATAGGGAAGACTTCGGGCGTCGCCGCCCGTCCTCTCCCCTCGTTCGTTTGCAAAGGACTGCCGGACCCACCATGGAAGATGCAGCGCCTGCCGCCGGTATCGTGGTTTCCGTCCGCGGGGCCGTGATCGACGTCCGCTTCGAGGGCGCGAGCCTGCCGCCCATCAACAGCGCCCTGACCGTGCAATGGGACCGGCCCGAGTCGCTGGTGCTCGAAGTCCATGCCCATGTCGACGCCAGGACGGTGCGCGGCATCGCGCTCCAGGCGACTGCCGGCCTTGCGCGCGGTACGCCGGTGTGCGCGACCGGCGGCGCGATCGAGGTGCCGGTCGGCGACGCCGTGCTCGGCCGCCTGCTCGACGTTCTCGGCCAGGCGCGCGACAACGGCGTACCGCTCGGGGCCGACGTGCCCCGGCGCGGCATCCACAACCCGCCGCCCGCGCTCGAAGACGAAACCTCGACCACCGACGTCTTCGAGACCGGGATCAAGGTGATCGACCTCCTGGCCCCGCTCGCCCAGGGCGGCAAGGCGGCCATGTTCGGCGGTGCCGGGGTCGGCAAGACCGTGCTGGTGATGGAACTGATCCATGCCATGGTCGAGAAATACCAGGGCATTTCGGTCTTCGCGGGCATTGGCGAACGCTCGCGCGAGGGTCACGAGCTGCTGACCGAAATGCGCGATTCGGGCGTCCTCGAACGTACCGTCCTGGTCTACGGCCAGATGAACGAACCGCCGGGCGCACGCTGGCGCCTGCCCATGACGGCGCTGACCGTGGCCGAGCATTTCCGCGACAAGAAGCACCAGAACGTGCTCCTGCTGATGGACAATATCTTCCGCTTCGTCCAGGCCGGCGCCGAAGTGTCGAGCCTGCTCGGGCGCCTGCCCTCCCGCGTCGGCTACCAGCCGACCCTGGCGACCGAAGTGGCCGGCTTGCAGGAACGGATCGCCTCGGTCGCCGGGGCCTCGGTGACCGCGATCCAGGCCGTCTACGTCCCGGCCGACGATTTCACCGATCCCGCGGTGACTGCGATTTCGAGCCACACCGACAGTATCATCATGCTGTCGCGCGCACTGGCCGCCGAAGGCTTCTATCCGGCCGTCGACCCGCTCGCGTCCTCTTCCGTGCTGCTCGATCCCGAGGTTGTCGGCGAAGAGCATTACAAGATCGCCGAACGGGCGCGCGAAGTGCTGGCCCGTTTCAAGGATTTGCAGGACATCATCGCCCTGCTCGGGGTCGAGGAACTGGGCGCCGCCGACCGCCTGGTGGTCAAGCGGGCGCGCCGCCTTCAACGCTTCCTGTCGCAGCCCTTCATGGTGACCGAAGCCTTCACCGGAACGGCGGGCCGTAGCGTCGCCCGGACCGATACGCTGGCCGGTGTCCGTGCCATCCTGGACGGCGAGACCGACAATTGGGCCGAAGCCTCGCTCTACATGGTCGGCACGATCGAGGAAGCGCGGGCGAAGGAGGCCGCCGCCAACGGGACCGCCCAGGCGGGCGGCGTGGCGGCATGAAGCTGACCATCGCCACCCCCCTGTCCGTCGTGGTCGAGACCGATGCGGTCACCGCCGTCCGGGCGGAGGATGCCACCGGCAGCTTCGGCATTCTCGCCGGCCATGCCGATTTCCTGACCGCGCTCTCGCTCGGCGTCGTCTCCTGGAAGGAGGCCGACGGGCGCTGGCATCACTGTGCCGTGCGCCGGGGTGTGCTGACGGTCGAGGGCGGTGCCCATGTCGCGGTCGCCTCGCGCGAGGCGGTGACGGGCGACGACCTCTCGACCTTGGACCAGACCGTGCTGGCCCGTTTCCGCGCCGATTTCGAGAACGAGCGCATGGAACATGTGGAGAGCACGCGCCTCCATCTCAACGCCATCCGCCAGATCATGCGCCACCTGCGCGGCCCCGGCCCCGGTGTGACCGGAGGCATGCCGTGAACGCGCCGCCCCCAGTCGAGCCGAGCGAACAGGATCCGCTGCTCAAAAAAGTGCGCCAGCACGGCGAGCGGCGCCGGC
>JAYSCC010000394.1:0-3713 GCA_041915065.1 Zavarzinia sp. | reverse complement strand
TCGGCGCCGCGCACGCCATGATCGCCGCCGCGGTCGCGGGTGGCGGGCCGACTGCCATCATTTCCGGCGGCGAACTCACGGTCACGGTCGCGGGCGGCGGGGCTGGCGGCCCCAACAAGGAATATCTGATGGGCCTCGCCCTGGCCCTCGGCGGGGCGCCGGAGATCACGGCCCTCGCCTGCGACAGCGACGGGATCGACGGCACGGCGGCCGACGCCGGGGCCCGGATCGATCAGACGACCCTGGCCCGGGCTCAGGCCGCCGGGCTGGACGCCACGGCCATGCTGGCGCAGAACCGTTCGGCCGAGTTCTTCGCCGCCCTGGGCGACCTGGTCGAAACCGGCCCGACGCGGACAAATGTGAATGATTTCCGCGTCATTTTGGTCAACGTTCCGTCACCGATTGGCCGTGGCGGCGACACGATGGCGGCGTTACCCTTCGGCCCATGAAAAAATTCAGAAGCCGCCGCGCCAGAATCATTGCCACCCTGGGTCCCGCCTCGTCCGACCGCGAGACCATCAAGGCCCTCTATCAGGCGGGAGCCGACGTCTTCCGCCTCAACATGAGCCACGGCAGCCACGACGACCACCGCGCCCGCTATGCCGCGGTGCGGGCAGTCGAGGCGGAGCTGGGCCGGCCGATCGGCATCCTGGCCGATCTCCAGGGGCCGAAGCTGCGCATCGGGCGCTTCGCCGAGGGCAGCATCGAGGTCGCCCCGGGCGACCGCATCACCCTCGACATGGACGAGACCCCGGGCGACGCCCGCCGCGTCTGCCTGCCGCATCCCGAGATTTTCGCCGCCATGCGGCCGGGCACCGAGCTTCTGCTCGATGATGGCCGGGTCCGCCTGGTGATCGAGACGACGACCGGCGACCGGGCCTTGGCCCGCATCGTCGAGGGCCGCCGGCTCTCCGATCGCAAGGGCGTTAACGTGCCCAACGCCATCCTGCCGCTCGCCGCCATGACGCCCAAGGACCTGCGCGATCTCGACTTCGCGCTCGAGATCGGCGTCGACTGGATCGCCCTCTCCTTCGTCCAGCAGCCCGAGGACGTCGCCGCCCTGAAGGCGATCGTCCAGGGCCGGGCCGGCGTCCTCGCCAAGATCGAGAAGCCTTCGGCGGTCGAGCAGATCGACGGCATCCTGGCCGAATCGGACGCCATCATGGTGGCGCGCGGCGACCTCGGCGTCGAACTGCCGCTCGAAACCGTGCCGGGCATCCAGAAGCGCCTGACCGCCAAGGCGCGCGCCGCCGGCAAGCCGGTCGTGGTCGCGACCCAGATGCTGGAGAGCATGGTGACCGCCCCGGTGCCGACCAGGGCCGAAGTCTCGGATGTCGCCACCGCGGTCTATGACGGCGCCGATGCCGTGATGCTGTCGGCCGAATCGGCCGCCGGCAGCTTCCCCCTCGAAGCCGTGGCGACCATGAGCCGGATCGCCGAACAGGCCGAGCGCGACATCGTCTACGACCGTCTGATCCACGCCCAGCGCGAGAGCCCGGGCGAGACCACGGCCGACGCCATCACCGCCGCCGCCCGCCAGGTCGCGGCCACGGTGAAGGCCGCCTGTATCGTCACCTTCACCTCGACCGGCTCGACCGCGCTGCGCGCCGCGCGGGAACGGCCGGAGACGCCGATCCTGGTGCTGACCCCGAGCCTCGACACCGCCCACCGCCTGGCGCTGGCCTGGGGCCTCACCTGCGTGGTCACCGAGGACGTGAACAATTTCGCCGAGATGGTGCAGCGCGCCGGGGCAGCGGCGGCGGCCCATGAATTCGCCGTGCCGGGCGATCAGATCGTGATCACCGCCGGCGTGCCCTTCGGCACGTCGGGTGCGACCAACATCCTCCGCGTCGCCACCATCGGCCGCCCGGGCGATCCGACGGTCTGACCGCTATTTCCAGATCGGCCTGCCGGAACCGGGCAGGCCGAGACGGGACCACATCTTGTCGACACGCTCGATCACGCGGTCGTCCATGCGGATCTTGGTGCCCCATTCGCGCTTGGTCTCGGGCGGCCATTTGTTGGTGGCGTCGAGGCCGATCTTGCCGCCCAGGCCGGATTCGGGGCTGGCGAAATCGAGATAGTCGATCGGCGTGCCTTCGATCAGGGTGACGTCGCGCACCGGGTCCATGCGGGTCGAGAGCGCCCACATCACATCCTTCCAGTTCCGCGCATCGATGTCGTCGTCCACGACGATCACCCATTTCGTGTACATGAACTGGCGGAGGAAGGACCAGACGCCCATCATCACCCGCTTGGCGTGGCCCGGATAGGCCTTCTTCATCGAGACGACGGCGATCCGGTAGGAGCAGCCTTCGGGCGGCAGCCAGAAGTCGACGATCTCCGGGAACTGCTGGACGAGGAGCGGGATGAAGACCTCGTTCAGGGCTTCGCCGAGCACGCTCGGCTCGTCCGGCGGGCGGCCCGTGAAGGTCGAGAGATAGATCGGGTCGCGCCGCCTGGTGATCGCGGTCACCGTGAAGACCGGGAAGGGCTCGACCGAATTGTAGTAACCCGTATGGTCGCCGTAGGGGCCTTCGTCGCCGAAATCATCGAGGCTGACATAACCTTCGAGCACGATCTCAGCCTGGGCCGGGACCTTGAGCGGCACGGTCTTGCAGTCGACCAGCTCGACCTTCTGGCCGCGCAGCAGGCCGGCGAATTGATATTCGGAGAGCGTATCCGGCACCGGCGTCACCGCCGCCAGGATGGTGCCGGGATCGGCGCCCAGGACCACGGCGGCCGGCAGGGGCTCGCGCTTCTCCTTGGCCCAGCGTCGATAGTGCTGGGCCCCGCCGCGATGCTTCAGCCAGCGCATCAGGGTGGTGTTCTTGCCGGTCACCTGCATCCGGTAGATGCCGAGGTTGAAACTGTCCTCCCGCCCCTCGCCCGGGCCCTTGGTGACGACCAGGGGCCAGGTGATCAGGGGCGCGGGTTCGCCCGGCCAGCAGCTCTGCACCGGCAAGTCCGAAAGATCGACTTGGTCGCCGGTCAGCACCACCTCGTGGACCGGGGCGCTGCCGACCGTCTTCGGCTTCATCGCCATCACGGTCTTGACCAGCGGCAGCATGGCCCAGGCCTCGCGGAAGCCGCCCGGCGGTTCCGGCTGCTTCAGGAAGGCCAGCGTCTCGCCGACCTCGCGGAGCTGGTGCGGCTCGCGGTCCATGCCCCAGGCGACCCGCTCGACCGTGCCGAAGAGATTGACCAGGACGGGATAGGGCGACAGCGTACCGTCGGCCCGGATCGGCTTCTCGAAAATGACGGCGGGGCCGCCTTCGGCCAGCAGCCGGGTCTGGATCTCGGTCATTTCGAGCACGGTCGAGACCGGTTCGGTCACGCGCACCAGGCGGCCGGCGGATTCGAGGCGTTCGATGAAGTCGCGCAGGGATCTAAAGGGCATGATCGGTCGTTCGTTTCGGGCGGGGGAGCCTATCACGCTTCGGCGTGCGACAAAGACCCCTCGGCGGCGTGGCGGAAATAGCGGCTCGGCGCCTCGCCCAGGATGCGGCGGAACATCGTGGTGAAGGCGGCCGGACTGTCATAGCCGAGATCGAGGGCCACGGTGGTGACTGATTGTCCGGCGCCGAGTCTCGGCATCGCCGCCATCAGGCAGGCGCGCTGCCGCCACTGCTGGAAGCTCAGGCCGGTCGCCTCGCGGAACAGGCGGGTGAAACTGCGCCGGCTCATGCCGAGGCCCCGGCACCAGTCGTCGA
>JAYSCC010000393.1:0-3737 GCA_041915065.1 Zavarzinia sp. | reverse complement strand
ATCGACGCCGCCATCACCCAGGCCACGACCCTGGTGCAATCGTTCATCGGCGCCCGTGCGGCCCTCGAGCTTTCCCCTGTCGCCGCCACGGGCTCGCAAGCCAAGGCGATGGAAGCGATCGCCGCCCTGGCGACGGCGCGCGAAGCCATCGTCGCCTGCCACGCCGAGATGCAGAAGGACCACCGCCGCCTGGGTTGGGGCACCTACGCCGCGGGCCCGGTCGGCAAGCCCGACGACTGGCTCGACCCGCAGCCGCGCGAACGCACCAAGAACCACCTTCGCGTTGCGTGAAATTACGGTAACCTGAGCGGTATCCGGTACCCGCACCGCTCATTTTAGGTCATTATCGCCCCCAAGGCTGATCGGCTTTGGGGGCGATGTCGTATGTTCAATATGCTCTATGCCCAGATCGGGGCCATCGTGATGATCGCGATGTGCATCTTCGCCTTTCTGAAAGGCGGGGATGTGGAGCGTATCGGCGCCGGGGCCTATCTGCTGGCCTGGTTCGCCACCATCCTGGTGCAGGGCGATACGGCCACGGCCGCCATACCCTACGGCATGTTCCTGATCGACCTGATGACGCTGGTGGTGTTCGTGGCCCTGAGCTGGCGGTACCGGCGGACCTGGCCCGTGTGGGCGGCCGGGCTGCAACTGATGACGGTGATGAGCCACCTCCTGATCATGACGGATGCCCGATTGCCGATCACCTCGCTCTACACGGTGATGAATCTGGTCAGCTATCTGATCATCGGCTGCATCGCCGTCGGCACCTTCTGGGCCTGGCAGGAGCGGCGGGCCGCCGGGCTGGAATAGGCAGACATTCCTATCTCGTTGCGTTAGGCTGGGGCGAATCGCTTCCGGAGGGCGTCATGCCCCTGTCTCATGCCCGATTGTGGAAGGCGCTGGACGCTCTGGCGCGCCGTGAAGGCCTGTCGCCATCCGGTCTGGCGCTGAGGGCGGGTCTGGACGCGACCGCCTTCAACCCGTCCAAGCGTTTCGGCGCCGGCGATCCCCCTCGGCCGCGCTGGCCGTCCACCGAAAGCCTGACGCGCATACTGGAGGCGACCGGGGTCTCGCTGGCCGACTTCGCCGCCCTGGCGGACGATGCGCCCCCGACGCCCGCCGTCATTCCGCTTCTGGGCCTGGCCCGCGCGGGCCAGGACGGCTTCTTCGACGAGGCGGGTCTGCCGGTCGGCGACGGATGGGATCAGACCGAACTGCCCCGACCGTCCGCCGGCCTGTTCAGCCTCAGGATCAGCGGCGACTCCATGGCTCCGGCCTATCGCGACGGAGACCGGGTCATCGTCGACCGCGAGGCCGCCCCGCCGAGACGCGGAGATCGGATTGTCGCCCGACTGGCCACGGGCGAGGTGGTGGCCAAGGAACTGGCGCGGCTGACCGCCCGAACCGCGACCCTGACCTCGGCCAATCCCGACTATCCGCCCCGGGTCGTGCCGCGCGCGGATATCGAGTGGATGGCGCGCATCCTGTGGGTCAGCCAATAGACCCCCGCCCGGCGGACCGGACGGGGGTTCGTGCTCAGCGGCGCGCCGCGAGCGGTTCATCGTGATCGCCGGGGACCTTTGGGGGCGAAGGGAGGTCCCGGGCGGCTCACGACGCCAGGGGGCCTCAGTTGGCCGTGACGTAATGGGCGTTGACCCAGCCGCCGCCGGCGATCTGAATCCACTCGCCCTGCGAACCGATGGCGGTGAAGGGCTGGCCCGCCGACAGACTGCCGGCTTGGCGGTAGCCGGTTCCCGGACCGCTGCGGATGCGAAGGTTGGACGAGGCGCGATAGGTGTTGGCGTTCGCCTGAGACGCCGCGCGGGCGCGCTGCTGGTTGCAGCCGATATAGGAACCGGCCGCAGCGCCGGCGCCGGCGCCGACCACCGTGCCCAGGGTGCGCTCGTTGCGGGCCAGATTGGAGCCGACCACGCCGCCGACCACCGCGCCCAGAAGCGCGCCGGCTTGCTGGCGGCCGCCCGGGGCGTCGCAGTTGGTCACGCCGTTGGCCTGGGCCTGGGCCGCCATCGGAGCAGCGGTGACCAGGGCGGCCAGCGCCGCGGCGGTGGCCAGACCGGTGTTCAAGATCTTGTTCGACATGGCTCTTCTCCTGTCATCGAGTGCGTCGATGGACAAAACAATGCCGCCGCCAAGCTGAAGGCTCCCGGAGCCGCGCGGTTATTTTCGGTTCATGTTCGTTGCGGCTACCGGCCTTCGGCCTGCTTGAGCCGCAGGTCGTCAATCCTCCCCCATGACGCGCAGCGTAACGGGGGAGGGGCGCCGCGAAGCGGTGGAGGGGGGGACGCCGCACCGGAGGACGGGATTAAGACCGGATCCCGCCGGACACATCGCGCCCGTTTCCGCCCCCTCCACCACCCTTCGGGCGGGCCCCCTCCCCCGCTTCGCGGGAGAGGATCGTTACCCCGCCAACTCCCCGTTCGCGCCGGCCTCGATCAGAGCGATCGTCTGCGGCAGGCCGTAGATCGCCGCGAACGACCCGAAGCGCGGCCCCTGCGATGCGCCCAGCAGCACTTCGTACAGAGCCCCGAACCACCCCCGCAAAGGCTCGAACCCATGGTCCTTGCCCACGGCATAGACCTCGTTCTGGATCGCCTCGCCATCGGTCGTGTCCGCCGGCAGGGCCTTCAACCGTTCCGCCAGATCCAAGAGCGCCGCCTTCTCCTTCGCGTCCGGCAGACGGTAGGACTTCGCCGGCTTCACGAAGTCCTCGTAGTAGTTCAGCGCGTGGTCCATCAGCCGGTCGAGCAGCGGCTCATTTTCCGGCGTCGCTTCCGGCAGGTAGCGCGCGAAATAGGCCCACAGCTGATCCTTGCTGGACGCATTGGCCACCCCCACCAGGTTCAGCAGCAGGGCGAAGGACACCGGCGAGGTATGGGTCGGGGGATCACCGGCGTGGATCGACCAGACGGCGTTGTCGATCCGCTTGGCCGGCTCCTGCGTCTTGTAGGTCTCGATGAAGGCCAGATAGTCGTCAATCGCCCGCGGAATGACGTTGAAATGCAGGCTCTTGGCCGACTTCGGCGACTGGAACATGTACCACGACAGGCTCTCGGGCGTGCCGTAGCGCAGCCATTCCTCCATCGTCAGGCCGTTGCCCTTGGACTTGGAGATCTTCTTGCCCTCGATGTCGAGGAAGAGTTCGTAGTTGAAGCCTTCCGGCGGCGTACCGCCCAACGCGCGACAGACCTTGGACGATTCCCGCACGCTCTCGATCAGGTCCTTGCCCGACATCTCGTAGTCGACATCCAGCGCGGTCCAGCGCATGGCCCAGTCCGGCTTCCACTGCAGCTTCACATGGCCGCCGGTGACCGGAACCTCGGTGCGTCCGCCGGCCGGATCGTCGAAGACGATGGTCCCCTTTTCGACGTTCCGCTCCAGCGTCGGAACCTGCAGCACATGGCCGGTGATCGGGCTGATCGGCAGGAAGGGCGAATAGGTCGCTCGGCGTTCCTCGCCCAGGGTGGGCAGCATGATGGCCTGGACCGCATCGAACCTCTCCAGCAGGCGCAGCAGCACTTCGTCGAACCGACCCGACCTGTAGGTCTCGGTCGAGGACATGAACTCGTAATCGAAGCCGAACGAGTCCAGGAAGGCCCGCAGCCGCGCGTTGTTGTGCGCGCCGAAGCTGTCGTGCGTGCCGAACGGATCGCGCACCTGGGTCAGGGGCTTGTGCAGGTCTTCGGCCAGCATTTCCGGATTGGGGATGCCCTCCG
>JAYSCC010000392.1:3107-3746 GCA_041915065.1 Zavarzinia sp. | reverse complement strand
TGGTCATGGCGCGCAGCCGGCTGATCCGGCCGTTCAGGCGCTGCACCACTTCCCAGGCGACATGCTTGCCGCCGCTGAGGAAGATCACCTCGTAGAAGCGGGTCGAGGCGTGCAGGGTCGCGCGCGGGTCGCCCTTGGCGAAGGCGGCCTCGATATTGTCCAGCGCCTCGCCCAGGGCCGCCACCGCCGCCGCGTCCGCCCGCTCCGCGCAGGCGGCGACGGCGGCGGCCTCGAGCAACGTGCGGATCTCGTAGATTTCGGCGGCGCTGGCCCGGTCGAGGATGGCGACGATCGGCCCCTGCTTCGACTTGGTGTCGACCAGCCCCTCCGCCTCGAGGTGGCGCAAGACTTCCCGTACCACCGAGCGGCTGACATCCAGGCGATCACACAGGGTCCGTTCCACCAGCCGCTCCCCCGGCTTGAAGCGCAGGTCGATGATGGCCGCCCGCATGCGCTCCAGCGCCAATTCGCGCAGTGTACGGGGCGGGCGGTCGATCCGCAGGGTGTCGGCGGCATCGTCCCGGTCTTCGAGTGCAGGTTGCGTCGGGTCCGTCATGCTTCGGTTATAGCCCGTCAAAGACGCCCTCCCCAAGTATCGTCGCCACGGCCTCCGGTTCGGCAATCGGCAAAAGACCGTTG
>JAYSCC010000392.1:0-3077 GCA_041915065.1 Zavarzinia sp. | reverse complement strand
AAGATCATCGGACAAGATAGCACAAACGAGAGACCGCAATGCCGCTTCAGATCCGCAAGACCGTGCTCTACCGAGAGACGACCCTGATCGAGGGCGGACGGGCGGCGGCGCGGCCCTTGCAGCTCATCGCCGCCGCCGCCGTGGTCACCAACCCCTGGGCCGGGCGCGGCTTCGTCGAGGATCTGAAGCCCGAGATCAATGCCGCCGCCCCGGTACTCGGGGAGTTACTGACCGGTATGGTCCTGGACGCCGCAGGTTCCGGTGAGGTGGTCGAGGGCTATGGCAAGGCAGCCATCGTCGGCACCAGTGGCGAAGTCGAGCACGCCTCCGCCCTCATCCATACGCTTCGCTTCGGCAATCATTACCGGCATGCGGTCGGGGCGAAGAGCTATCTCTCCTTCACCAATATCCGGGGGCCGGCTAATGCACCGATCATGATCCCCCTGATGGACAAGAGCGACGCCGGCCGCCGCTCCCACTACCTGACCATCCATTTCTCGATCACCGACGCCCCCGCGGCCGACGAGATCGTGATCGCGCTGGGCGCCTCCATCGGCGGCCGGCCCCATCACCGGATCGGCGACCGTTACCAGGACCTCCAGGAACTCGGGCATGACCACGACAATCCCGCGGCCGTCTAAGACCGCGCGCGGCACCGCCTATTTCGAGCGGGGCACCGGCAGGCCCGTCGTGTTCATTCACGGCGTGGGCATGAATGCCGAGGCGTGGGAACCGCAGATGGACTTCTTCGCCGCCGATCGCCGGGTGATCGCGCTCGACATGCCCGGCCACGGCGAAACCCCTCCGCTCCCCGGCCCGGCGAAGCTCGACGATTACGTCGCCTGGGCGGCAGCGGCGATCGAAGATCTGGATGCGGCCCCCTGCGACCTCGTCGGTCATTCGATGGGTGGGTTGGTCGTCACCGGTCTCGCCCTCGCCCGCCCCGATCTGGTGTCCCGGGTCGCTGCCCTCAACGCCGTCTACGACCGGAAAGACGCGGCCCGGGCCGCCGTACAGGCCCGGGCCGCGGAAATCGCGGCGAGCGGCGATGCCGGCGACGTCGAGGCGCCCCTCCGCCGCTGGTTCGGAACCTCTCCCGAGCCCGAACACCGAGCCCTGGTCGAACGGGTGCGGGGCTGGCTGGAGACCGTACCACCGGCGGGCTATGCCACCGCCTATCAGGTCTTCGCCGCCAGCGACCGCGCCCATGTCGGACGCCTGCCCGAGCTTGCCTGCCCGGCTCTGTTCCTGACCGGCGAACTGGATCCCAACTCGACCCCGGCCATGAGCGAGGCCATGGCCGCCGCCGCGCCCCAGGGCCGGGCCCTGGTCATGCCGGGGGAGCGCCATATGCTCAATCTCACCGCACCAGCGGAAACCAACCGAATCCTGGCCGAGCACTTCGCCCGGCCGCTTCAAGCGATCAGGCAGGTGGCGGGACGCTGAGCCGATCCCGACCGAGGAGTTCGACGACCATGGCCATGACCTTCTCTCTCTTCGTGCATATGGAACGGTTCGATCCGAACCAGAGCCACGACGAGATCTATGAGCAGTTCATCGAACTCTGCACCATGGCCGATGCCGGCGGCTTCGAAATGATCTGGGTCGGCGAACACCATGCGATGGATTTCACCATCGCCCCCAATCCTTTCGTCCAGATCGCCGACCTCGCCCACCGGACCAGCCGGGTCCGGCTCGGCACTTCGTCCATCGTTGCCCCCTTCTGGCACCCGATCAAAGCCGCGGGTGAAGCGGCGATCACCGACATCATCTCCGGCGGCCGCCTGGAACTGGGCATCGCCCGAGGCGCCTACTCCTTCGAATACGAACGGCTGCTGCCCGGGTTGGACGCCAAGGAGGCGGGCCTGCGCATGCGCGAGCTGGTGCCGACGCTGCGACCGCTGTGGGCCGGCAACTACACCCACGACGGCCATTACTGGAAATTCCCGAAATCGAGTTCGGCGCCGAAGCCCCTGCAGGACCAGGGGCCGCCGATCTGGATCGCCGCCCGCGACCCCGCCAGTCACAAGTTCGCGGTCGAGAACGGCTGCAATGTGCAGGTGACGCCGCTCGGCCTGGGCGACGAGGAAGTGGTCAGCCTGATGGACCGCTTCAATACCGCCTGCGCCAACGCCCCGGAGGTGCCGCGCCCGAAGATCATGGTCTGCCGCCATCTCTTCACCGGCGAGACCGAGGCGGAACTCGAACAGGCCGGCCGTGACCTCAGCCGTTTCTATTGTACCTTCGACGCCTGGTTCAAGAACCAGCGGCCGGTCGACCACGGCATCATCCAGCCGATGACCGAAGCGGATTGCGCCACCCTGCCCCAGTACACCCCCGAGAAGATGCGCGCCAACAACATCGTCGGCACGCCCGACCAGGTGATCGCGCGCCTGAAACAGTATGAGGCCTGGGGTTACGACCAGTTCAGCTACTGGATCGATACCGGCATGTCCCACGCGGTGAAGAAGAAGGCCCTCGCCCTCTTCATCGACCGCGTCCTGCCCGCCTTCGCGTGAGGCCGGCCATGACCCGCTTCCAGCTCTATATCGACGGGCGTTTCGAGGACGGCGCACGCCGCTTCGATAGCCTGGACCCCGCGACGGGCGCCCCCTGGGCGGACATGCCGGCGGCCGGCGCCGCCGATGTCGACCGGGCTGTGCGCGCCGCCCACCGCGCCCTGACCGAGCCCGCCTGGGCGGGCCTGACCCCGACCCAGCGTGGCAAGCTGATCTACCGGCTCGCCGACCTGCTGGCCCGCGACGCCCAGGCCCTGGCCGAGATCGAGACCGCCGACACCGGCAAGATCATCCGCGAGACATCGGCCCAGGTCGGCTATACCGCCGATTACTACCGTTACTTCGCCGGTCTCGCCGACAAGATCGAAGGCAGCCACCTGCCGATCGACAAGCAGGACATGGAAGTCTGGCTGCGGCGCGAGCCGATCGGCGTCGTCGCGGCCGTGGTGCCGTGGAATTCCCAGCTCTTCCTGGCCGCCGTGAAACTCGGCCCGGCGCTCGCCGCCGGTTGCACCGTCGTGCTCAAAGCTTCGGAAGACGCGCCCGGACCGTCGCTCG
>JAYSCC010000391.1:0-3772 GCA_041915065.1 Zavarzinia sp. | reverse complement strand
TGGAGCCGGGCGACCTCATATTCGTCTTTATAGGCCATCAGGCGGAACAGCCCGTCGGCCGCCGCCCGCGCCAATTCTTCGCGGCCTGGGACCAGCAGCGTTTCGGACGCACGGAGCGCATCGACCGCGGCCCGGTAGCGGGCGGCATAGGCGGCGTCCTGATAGCGGGTCAGTTCGGCGACGCGGCGGGTCACGAATTCATCCAGCGTCGCCGAGAGGCGGTGATGCGCGGGCAGCGCTGCGCCCTCGACCGAACGGGCAGCCCTTTCGACCGACGCGGGATCGACCACGAACAGGCGGCCCCAACGGAAGGCCCGGGTATTCTCGGCCGCGGCTGTCCTGTTCAGGGCGATCGCCGCCTCAATCGCGGCCGGCGCCAGCGGTAGCAGGCCCTGCTGGCAGGCGATGCCGAGCAGGAACAGATTGGTCGCCAGGGCGTCCCCCGAAAGCTCGGTTGCCATCCGTCTGGCGTCGACCGCGGTGACCGGGGCGGTGCCGCAGGCCTCTCGAATCTGACGGAGCAGGGCGGCGACGGGCAGGCGTACTTCGGCGTCGTGGGTGAATTCGGCGATCGAGCCTTCGTGGCTGTTGACCACGGCGGCGGTATGGTCCTGGCGCATGCGAAGCCTGGCATCGACCCCGGCCGCCACCACGACATCGCAGCCGAGGATAAGGTCGGCCCCGTCCGGCGGCAGGCGGACGGCGGCGATCTCGGCCGGCGTGCGGGCGATGCGCAGGTGGCTGGTCACGGCGCCGCCCTTCTGGGCGAGGCCGGTCTGATCCAGCACGCTGGCGGCGAGGCCTTCGAGATGGGCCGCCATGGCGACGAGGGCGCCCAGCGTGACGATGCCGGTCCCCCCGACGCCGAGGGCGAGACCGGCCCAGGGCAGGGGGGCGCAGGCCGGTGCCGGCAGGCGGCCGGTATCGGGCAGGTCGCCGCCCTTCGGGTGGGGCGCCTTCAGGGCGGCGCCGTCGACCGTTGCCATGGCCGGGCAGAAGCCCTTCAGGCAGGAATAATCCTTGTTGCAGGATGCCTGGTCGATCTGGCGCTTGCGGCCGAATTCGGTCTCCACCGGCACGATCGACAAGCAGTTCGACTGTTTGCCGCAGTCGCCGCAGCCCTCGCACACCGCTTCGTTGATGACGACGCGGCGCAAGGGATCGGCCAACTGGCCGCGTTTCCGCCGCCGTCGCTTCTCGGCCGCACAGGCCTGGTCGTAGATCAGGGCCGTAACGCCTGGGATCTCGCGCAGCTCGCGCTGCACGGCATCCAGCGCCGAACGGTCGTGGAAGGTAACGCCGGGCGGGAAGTCCGCCGGCCTGTGACGGCTCGGATCCTCCGCCACCAGGGCGATCCGCTGCACCCCTTCGGCCCTGATCTGGGCCGCGATGATGGCGGGGGAGAGGGGACCGTCGTGATGCTGGCCGCCGGTCATGGCGACGGCATCGTTGTACAGGATCTTGTAGGTGATCGGCACCTTGGCCGCGACGGCGGCGCGGATGGCCAGCAGGCCCGAATGGAAATAGGTGCCGTCGCCCAGGTTCTGGAAGATGTGCGGTGTCTCGACGAAGGGCGCCATGCCGATCCAATTGGCCCCTTCGCCGCCCATGTGAGTGAAGGTCTCGGTCGAACGGTCCATCCAGGTCGCCATGTAGTGGCAGCCGATGCCGGCATGGGCGTGGCTGCCTTCGGGTACCACGGTCGAGGTGTTGTGCGGGCAGCCGGAGCAGAAATAGGGAGTTCGCTTGGCCGGCGCCGGTTCGGGCAGGTTGCGCCCGGCGATCCGCGCCGCTGCGTCGTCCCAGGCGCCGTCGCCGGTCAGGGCGGCGAGGCGGCGGGCGAGTGCCGCCGCCACTTCCGCGGGCGAAATCTCGTCGTGCGATTTGAGCAGGACGCGACCGTCGAGGTCGCGCTTGCCGGTGATGCGCGGGGTGGCCCGGCCGTAGAGCAGAGCCTTCACCTGGTCCTCGATCAGCGGCCGCTTTTCCTCGACCACCAGGATCTCGTCGAGGCCTTCGGTGAATTCGGCCAGGCCCTGCGGTTCCAGCGGCCAGACCAGGGCCACCTTGTAGATCGCGATGCCGAGTTCGGCCCGCCGGCCCGCGTCGAGGCCGAGCAGGCGGAAGGCTTCTATCAGGTCGCCGTAAGCCTTGCCCGCGGTGACGATGCCGAAGCAAGCCCCCGCCGGCCGTTCCACCGCGCGGTTCAGCCGGTTGGCTCTCGCGAAGGCGAGCACGGCGGGCAGCTTGGCCAGATGCAGGCGGGCTTCCTGGGCCTGCGCCGTGTCGGGCCAGCGGATGTGCGGGCCGTCGGTCGGCGGGGTGAAATCGGTGGGCAAGACGAAACCGGGATAGGCGGGGGCCGCCTCGATCGTCGCCGAAGTATCGGCGATCTCGGCGATCAGCTTGAGCGCCGCCCAGGTCCCGGCGAAACGCGACAGGGCGATGCCGGCGAGGCCGAGGTCGATGATCTCCGCCAGGCTGGCGGGGGCCAGCACGGGGATCATGGCATCGACGAAGGCATATTCGGTCTGATGCGCAGTGGTCGACGATTTGCAGGTGTGGTCGTCGCCGGCGATCGCCAGCACGCCGCCCTTGGGTGCTGTACCGGCCAGATTGGCGTGCTTGAAGACGTCGCCCGTGCGGTCGACCCCGGGACCCTTGCCGTACCAGAGGCCGAAGACGCCGTCGACCGTGGGTGTCTTGCCGAGGGCGACCTGCTGGGTGCCCCAGATCGCGGTCGCCGCCAGGTCCTCGTTCACGCCGGGCTGGAAATGGATCTTCTCCGCATCGAGCCAAGCCTTGGCCCGGCCGAGTTCGAGGTCGAAGCCGCCGAGGGGCGAGCCCCGGTAGCCCGAGACGAAGCCCGCGGTGTCGAGCCCGGCCTCGGCGTCGCGGCGATGCTGTTCGAGGGCGAGGCGCACCAGCGCCTGCATACCGTTCAAATAGATGCGGCCGTCCCGCCGCCGGTATTTGTCGTCCAGGGTGACGGCGGACGAAACAGTGGCGCCATCGGCCATGGTCGTGCCTCCCGCGTCTGCTTCTTCTTGCCCCTTGCAGAGTCATATTGGCATATCCGGCCCTCTGGACAAGGCGGCGCCGGCGCGGCACAAGGCGCAGGTCCAACGCAAGGGGTTGCATCATGACCATCGAACGCCTCGATCCCGGCCCGCGCATGTCGCAGGGCGTCGCCTATGGCTCGCTCGTCTATCTCGCCGGCCAGGTGGCCGAGACCAAGGCCGGTGCCTCGGTGACCGAACAGACCCAGGAAATCCTGGGCCAGATCGACGCCCTGCTGGCCCGCGCCGGCACCGACAAGACCAAGATCCTGTCGGCCAATATCTATCTGGCCGACATCGCCACCTTCGGCGAGATGAACAAGGTCTGGGAAGCCTGGGTCGTGCCCGGCCAGACCCCGGCCCGCGCCACCATCGAGGCCAAGCTGGCGGCGCCCCAATACACGGTCGAGATCCAGGTCGTCGCGGCCCGCTGATCGGGCCTCGTCTGATCAAATGGAGGCGGTGGCCTCGAAGGCCGCCGCCTCGGCCTCCAGCCAGGCGCGGAAACGGCTGATCGCCGGCTCGTCCCGCCGCTCCGGCAGGGTCACGGTCCAATAGGAGAAGACCCGCGGCACCTGGACGTCGAACAGGCGGACCAGGCGGCCGGTGGCGAGGTCGGAGGCGGCGAGCACGCTGCGCGCCAGTGCGATCGCCCCGCCGGCCGCGACGAGATCCAGCAGCACCGCCGAATCCTGGATCGCGGTGCCGAATTT
>JAYSCC010000390.1:0-3783 GCA_041915065.1 Zavarzinia sp. | reverse complement strand
CGTTCCGCCCGGCACTTTTCGTCGACGCCCGGGTGATCAGCGCCAATACGGCCGACTTCGTCACGATCGACGCCGGCTTCAAGGCCTTCGCGACCGACGGACCGAAGCCGCGCCTCGCCGCCGGCGGGCCGGAGGGGACCGAATTCGCCTTCATGGGCGACGAGCATGGTGCCCTGTTCGCGCCCCTGCCGCTCGGCACCCAGGTAACCCTCGAAGTGCCGCATTGCGACCCGACGGTGAACCTCTATGACGTCATCCACGTCGTCGAGGGCGACCGCCTGGTCGCCCTCTGGCCGATCGAGGGGCGCGGGCGGAGCGCCTGAGTCCGGTCAGGGCGTCGGCAGGCGGGCCTCGAAGGCGGCCACGATCTTGCGGGCGAGGGGGATGTATTTCTCGTCGAAGTGATGGCTGCCCGGGGTTTCCAGCTTCTCGACCGCGGCCAGCGTCGGATGGGTGCAGGCGGTGTCCGCCTTCTCCTCGGTGCCGTAGACGCAGAGCACGCGCTCGGCCGGCATGGTGGCGATCGCCGGCACCGTGTCGAAATCGCCGGTCTCGACCCCGACCCAGCCGGCCACGCTGACGTGGAAACCGGTGGTCCGCTCGGGCGCCAGCAGGGCGACCAGGCGGATGCGGTCCGCGAGATCGGGCGGCAGTTTGTCCCAGGCGAAGGGGAAGACGTCGGCGCCGAAGGAATAGCCGATGATCAGCACCGGCAATTTGCCCGAAGGATCGGCCGCGGCCACGATGCCGGACAGATCCGTAGCGATCTGGTCGGGCTTGCGATCGGACCAGAAGCTCTTCAGCGTGTCGACGCCGACGACGTGATAGTGCTGCTGGCTGCTCAGCCATTCGCCGATCGTCTTGTCGAGGTCGCGCCAGCCGCCGTCGCCCGAATAGACCACGGCGACGGCACTGGCGTCGCCGCCCTTGGCGGGCAGGTCGACGATGCTGGGCGGATCGTCGGCGAGGGCCGGCGTGACGGCGAAGAGGCAGAGGGCGAACGAGAGCAACAGGCGCTTCATTTCCGGATGATCTCCAGGCGGCCGCCAGCCACCAGCGCCGCCACATCGACGAGAACCTGGGGCAGGATTGCGGCCCCGCCGCGGCAAGCCAGATATTGCGGTTGCCAGACCGGCGAGAATTTCTCCTTGAAGGCGCGCAGGCCCTCGAAGGGATAGAACTTCTCGCCATGGCGGAACACCAGGCCGCCGACCCGGTTCCAGATCGGCGCGAAACGCCGTGTGACGAGGCCGGAAAGTGGCGCTGCGCCCAGGTTGAACCAGCGATAGCCCTGGCCCTTGGCCCACAGCATGACGCGGACGAAGAGGGCATCCATCAGGATCTTGGAAACGCCGGCCTCGTAGCGCATCAGGTCGACGGCGATCTCTTCCTTGCCGGCGCCCTGCCAGAGATTGGCGAAGGCGACGATGCGGCCGTCTTTCTTCATCACCGCGACGTCGAATTCGGCGATATAGGCGGGTGAGAAGGAACCGAGCGAGAAACTCTTCTCCTTGGCGTTCTTGCTCTGCATCCAGGCGTCGGAAATCCGCGCGAGGTCGTCCATGATCGCTGGCACCTCGGCCTTGGGCACGACTTCGAAACTGAGACCCTCCTTGGTGGCGCGGCGGTCGACATAGCGCATCTCCTGCCGGGCTGGTCCCTCCAGGCCGAATTCGGGAAGCCGGACCCGCGCCACCTCACCGATCTTGTGCAGCGACAGGCCGAGGTCGATGTAGAGCGGCAGGCGCTCCGGGCTCACGGAATAGAAGACGACGCGGCCGGCGTTCTGATCCGACAGTTCGCGGAAGCGCCAGACCAGCTCGGCCGCATCGGCGCCGTCGCCCACGGGATCGCCCAGGGCGATCCAGCTCCGCCCGCTGATCCCATACATGAGGAAGGCCTTGCCCGCCTCAGTCGTCAGGAAGCGCTTGTCGCCGAGCAGGGCGAGGGCAGCCGACGCCTGGGGGGCCGCCGCCACCAGGTGGCGGATCTCGTCCGGGATCGCGGCCGGCACCATGCCTGGCGGCCGGCGCGGGCGGTTGATCACGCTGTCGATCGTGAGCAGGGCGACCACGACACCGATGAAGAACAGGCCGCGCAGATAGCGTGAGGCATTGCCCTTCAGGGCGAAGTCCCACCACAGCTCGTTCGAATATTGGACATGGCGGTAGAAGAAGAAGCCGAGCCAGGTGGTCAGCGCGATGAAGGAGACCATGAGCGCCAGCCAGCCGAAGCTGGGCCGCAGATCGGCGAGCCGCCCGGCGCGGTAGAAGGCGTCGTGAAAGATCGCAAGGACGGCGGCGAAGGCGGCCAGGATGGTCGCCTCTTCCCAGTCCAGGCCCTTGAACAGGGAGAAGGCGGCGCCGGCCAGCAGCAGCACCATGGCGGCGCTCCAGGCTGGCGCCAGGCGGGCGACCAGGCCGCGCGCGATCACCAGCAGCAGCACGCCGACCACGCTGGCCGCCATATGCGAGGCTTCGATGAAAGGCAGGGGCAGGAAATCGGTCAGATATTCGATGCGGAGCCCGTTGTGCGGCAGGCTGATCGAAATGAGCAGGACGATGCCGCCGAGGAAGACCAAGCCGCCCGCGACCGGCGGCACGAAGGCCTGCAACACGCGGCCGAGCGACTGGCCGGCGGCACGGATCGGCCCCCGGCGCCGCGCGATCTCGACCCCGGCCAGGGCGAGCGCCGCGATCACCAGCGGCAGCACGTAATAGATCACGCGGTAGAGGATCAGGGCGCCGACCACATGGGGCGTGGCGGCGAGGCCGAGACCGGACAGGATGGTCGCCTCGAAGACGCCGATGCCGCCCGGCGTATGGGCGACGATGCCGAGCGTCAGGGCGGCAGCATAGACGACCGCGAAAGTGCCGATACTGGGCACGTCCGCCTGGGGCAGCAGGACATAGAGGGCGGCACCCGCCGCCAGGAAATCGACCGTGCCGGCGACGAGCTGGGCCACCACCGTGCGCCGGTCGGGCATCGGAAGCGACCAGCCGAACAGATTGACCACCCGGTCGCCGGTCGAGACCCAGGCGGTGAAGCCCAGCACGACGGCGAGCAGGCCGAGACCGATCAGTCGCGCCCCCTCGGTCCCGATGTGGAGGCTGTGGGCGACGCCATGCGGTTCGATCGACAGGAAGAAGCCGACCACGAGCCCGCTGCCGAGCCAGAAGGTGACCCAGGCGAGCGTGACGACCCGGCTGATGTCGGCGACATTGAGGCCGGAGACCGAATAGAGCCGGTAGCGGACCGAGCCGCCGGTCATGATCGGAAAGCCGAGGGCATTGGAGACGGCATAACCGGCCGCCCCGGCGAAGGCGGCGGTGCGGAACGAGACGGCGCCCTGGACCGAACTTCTGACCGCCAGCACGTCATAGGCGGCGAGGGCCATGAAGGAAATCGCGGTGAAGCCGACCGAGAGCAGGAGATGGCCGGTCGGGGTGGTCAGCATGGCCTGCTTCACCTCGCGCAGGCTGATCTCCTGCGCCATGCGATGCAGGACATAGAGCGCGGCGGCCAGAACGGCGACACCCAGAACGGGGCCGACGAAGCGGAGCCAGGCGCGGCTCCGCCCGGGCGGGGAGGCGTTCGCTTCAGCGCTGCTGCTCGCGGGCATCGGCGATGTCCTCCATCAACTCGAGCTGGACCTGCTGGATTTCGGCCAAGCGCTCCCACTGGCGCATCAGGAGGTGGTCGAGCTTCTCGTGCAGGTGGCGGATCTCCAGTTCCGCCTTCAGGTTGATGCGATAGTCGTTTTCCGAGCGGGCTCGGTCCTTC
>JAYSCC010000389.1:0-3787 GCA_041915065.1 Zavarzinia sp. | reverse complement strand
CGCCGTGCTGGAGGCGCCGACCGGCGCCGGCAAGACCACGCGCGTGCCGCTCGCCCTGCTGGAAGAGCCCTGGACCGCGGGCGGCCGCATCCTGATGCTCGAGCCGCGCCGGCTGGCCGCCCGTGCCGCGGCCCGGCGCATGGCGGCGGAGCGGGGCGAGGCGGTGGGCGAGACGGTCGGCTACCGCGTCCGCTTCGACAGCAAGGTGGGGCCGAAGACGCGGATCGAAGTGGTCACCGACGGGCTCTTCACCCGCCTGATCACGGAAGATCCCTCGCTCGACGGCGTTGCCGCCGTGCTGTTCGACGAATTCCACGAGCGGAGCCTGGACGGCGACCTCGGCTTGGCATTGTCGCTCGAAACACAGGAAGCGCTGCGGCCCGAGCTGCGCCTCCTGGTGATGTCGGCGACGCTGGACGGTGCCCGCGTTTCCGCGCTGCTCGGCGGGGCGCCGGTGATCCGCTCCGAAGGCCGGCTGTTCCCGGTCGCTGTGCGCTACGCCGAACGGCGGGAGGAGGGGCCGATCGAGCCGCAGGCGGCGCGCGCGGTGCAACGGGCGCTGGCCGAGCTTGCCGGCGACATCCTGGTCTTCCTGCCCGGCAAGGCGGAGATCGAACGGACGGCGGCGGCGCTGGAAGGCAGCCTGCCCGCGACCGTCGCCCTGCACCGCCTGCACGGTGACCTCGAACTCGGCGCCCAGGACCGGGCCCTGATCCCGGCTGCCCCGGGCACGCGCAAAATCGTGCTTTCGACCAATATCGCCGAGACCAGCCTGACCATCGAAGGTGTGGCGGTGGTGATCGATTCAGGCCTCGCCCGCGTCGCCGCCTTCGATCCCGGCACCGGCATGAGCCGGCTGGAGACCCAGCGGATTTCGGCGGCCTCGGCGGAGCAGCGGCGCGGCCGTGCCGGCCGCCTCGGCCCCGGGACCTGTATCCGCCTTTGGACCGAAGCGGAGCAGCGCGGCCTGGTGCCCCATGCGGCGGCGGAGATCGAGCGGGCGGACATGGCGCCGGTCGCCCTCGACCTCGCCCTCTGGGGCGTCGCCGATCCATCCACGCTGCGCCTGCTCGATCCACCCAATGCCGGGGCCTTCGCGGCCGGGCGGGCGTTGCTGACCCAGCTCGGCGCGCTGGACGAGGGCGGTTTCGTCAGCGAGCACGGCAAGGCCCTGTCGCGCCTCGGCGCCCATCCGCGCCTGGGGCACTTGATGCTAGAAGGCCAGCGGCGCGGCTTCGGCGCCATGGCGGCGCGTCTCGCCGCGCTGATCGAGGGGCGCGATCCGGTGAAGCGCAGCCCCCAGGCACGCGACGCAGATTTGGCGCTCCGCCTCGACGCGCTGGCCGGGGCGGGTGGCGGCGATGTCGACCGCGGCCTGGTCCGCCAGCTCTCCCAGGCGGCGGGACAATGGTGCCGCCGCCTGAAGATCGACCCGCGCGAAGGCGATGCGCGTTCGCAGCTCGGCCTCCTGGTGGCGCTCGCCTATCCGGAACGGGTGGCACGGCGAAGGCCCGGTGGGAGCGGGCAGTATCTGATGGTCTCGGGCCAGGCCGCCCGGCTCGATCCCGCGGAACCCCTGGCGGCGCAGGATTTCCTGGCGGTCGCGGCGCTCGATGGCAAGAAGCGCGACGGCCGCATCTTCCTCGCCGCCGCGATCGATGCCGCCGAGGTCGAAGTGCTGTTCGCTGATCAGATCGAGGCGGCCGAATTCGTCGCCTTCGACGAAGAGACGGGGCAGGTCCGCGCCCGCCGCCGCCGCCTGCTCGGCGCCCTGGTCTTGGACGATGCCATTTGGCCCGATCCGCCGCGCGCCGCGGTGGCCGAGGCCTTGGCGGCGGCGATCAGGGTGAAGGGCCTCGACTGCTTGCCGTGGACGCCAGCGGCCGAGAGCCTGCGCGCCCGGGTCCGCTTCCTGCATGGCCTCGATGCCGAGCGCTGGCCCGACTGGTCGGAGCAGGCCCTGCTCGACGGACTCGAAGACTGGCTCGGCCCCTATCTCGAGGGGATATCCCGGCTGGACGGCTTGCGCCGGCTCGATCTCGCGGAAATCCTCGAAGCCCGGCTCGACTGGCCGCAGCGCCAGGCCCTGGAGGCGGAGGCGCCGAGCCATCTGACGGTGCCGTCGGGCAATCGCCATGTCCTCGATTACGGGGCGGGGGCGGCGCCGGTGCTAGCCGTGAAGCTGCAGGAAATGTTCGGGGCGCGCGAGACGCCGACGGTGGCGCGGGGCCGTGTGCCGGTGGTCATCCACCTGCTCTCGCCGGCCGGGCGGCCGGTCCAGGTGACCCAGGATCTGGTGAGTTTCTGGGCCCGGGGCTATGCAATGGTAAGGGCCGACCTGCGCGGCCGCTACCCGAAGCATCCTTGGCCGGAAGACCCGCTGACGGCGCCGGCGACAGCCAAGACCAAACGGCACCTGCCGCCCGCGTGACGCGAGTGGCAGGTGCCGGTCAGCCGGATCAGTCGGTCAGATTGGTGGTGTAGGACTTGGATTCGGGGCCGGTGTCGACCTCGGAAAAGCCCTTGGTCTGGAAGCCGCGGCGTTCGCAATTCTCGTTGCCGCGAATGGTGAATTCATTGTCCTTGACGCAGAAGTTGTTGTCGCCGCCCCAGCCGCTGCCGTCCGGATGTTCGGCATAGACATAGACGTAACGGACCTTCAGCGGACCGGAGATCGGCGTCGCGCACTGGCCCGCCTTCACGTTCCACCAGCCCTCGGAGACCCAGACGCCGTTGTCCACGCCGTCGTTGGTCTTGTCGTCGTAATAGCCGACGGCGACCGAGGTGGTCTTGCCGGTCTTGTTGCACACTTTGTATTCGGCGAAGGCCGGCGAGGCCGCGAAGGCCATGCCAGCGACCAGCACCGATGCGGCCGTGACGGCAGAACGGAGATTCATCCCCTCAACTCCCCCTAAATGGCGGGTCCGATTCGTGGCTCGATTCCAGCACTTCTCGACGTCCAGGACAGTGACCCCGGCCACAGGCGACGATCGGACCCCCTAAGAAACCAGCGATGAGAAGGGTAAGGAGGCACGGCACTTTTCGTCAAGGCGAAGGCTGTGCGCGGCGCGACATTCCGGCCGTACCGTGACATGATGGCCCGGCATTGCGGCGTTTTCTGTTGCACCAGGGGGGAAACGGTGTCGTCACGCAAGATTTTCACGGCAAGCCTGTCTGGCTTGGTGCTGTGCCTCGCGGTGGCGAGCCCGCCGGCCCAGGCGCAGAGCAGTTTTCTCGGCGGCATGAGCGGCAAGCCGGCGCAGAATCCGCCACCCGCCGCAGAGCCCGAACCGGCGCCCGCGCCGGCCCCCGACCCCACGCCGGCGGCCCCGGCGCCGGCGCCCTTCAAACCCAGCGCGCCTGCGGCGGCGACCGGCTTTTCCGGCAGTTGGACCGGCACCTATACCTGCGCCCAAGGCCTGACCGGCATCGACATCATGTTCGATGCACCGGCGAACGGCGAAATCACCGCCGTCTTCTCCTTCTACGCAGTGGCGTCCAATCCGGGCGTGCCGTCCGGCCGCTTCCGTGTCGTCGGCACGGCGCCGGGGCCCGGTGATCGCCAGTTGACGCTGTTTCCCGACGCCTGGATTCAGCGCCCGACCGGCTATGCCATGGTCGGCGTCGACCTGCAGCTGACGCCGGACGGCAAGGCGATGCGCGGCAAGCTCTCGGGCGCGCCGGGCTGCACCACGGCACTGCTAGGCCGTAACGGCTAGTTCGAGGGGTCAGGGATGGCGGCCGGCCTCCGCCGCGAAGGCGGCGGCGGCCACCGCCATGTCGACGC
>JAYSCC010000388.1:0-3800 GCA_041915065.1 Zavarzinia sp. | reverse complement strand
TTCGGCACGGTGCTGGCGGTCGATGATGCCTCGCTGCTCACGGTGGCCGGGATCGCCAGCCTGAGCCTTCTGGTGCTCGCCGTGATCTGGCGGCCGCTGATCGTCGAATGTTTCGATCCCGGCTTCCTGCGCGCGGTGGGCGGCGGCGGGCCGGTCTTCCACGTCGTCTTCCTGGTCCTCGTGGTGGTCAACCTCGTGGCCGGTTTCCAGGCCCTCGGCACGCTGATGGCGGTCGGCCTGATGATGCTGCCGGCGGCGGCCAGCCGCTTCTGGGCGGCGCAGGTCTGGTCGATGGCGGCGGTTTCGATCGTCATCGGCATGTTGTCCGGCTGGCTCGGCCTGCTGATCTCCTATTACCGCGACATGCCGTCCGGCCCCGCCATCGTGATCACCGCCGGTGTCTTCTACATCGGCTCGATCCTGGCCGGCCGTCTCGGCGGCATCGTTTGGCGTTTCGTTCCCCGCCGTCATCTGGAGGCTTGAAATGTTGAAAGCGCTCGTCGTCGCCCTCGGCCTGGTCGCGACACCGGCCCTGGCCGCCCCGGTCAAGGTGGTCGCCACTTTCTCGATCCTGGGCGACATGGTCGCCAAGGTCGGCGGCGACCGCGTTTCGGTCACCACCCTGGTCGGCCCGGACGGCGACGCCCATGTCTTCCAGCCGAGCCCGGGCGATGCCAAGGCGGTCGCCGCGGCCGACCTGATCGTCGAAAACGGCCTCGGCCTCGAGGGCTGGATGGCGCGCCTGGCCGAGGCTTCGGGCTACAAGGGCCGGGTCGCCATCGTCAGCGAAGGGGTGAAGCCCCGCACCATGGTCGAGGAAGAGGGCGGCACGCCCGAGACGATCACCGATCCCCATGCTTGGCAGAACCTGGCCAACGGCGAACTCTATGTCGCCAATATCGCCGCCGCGCTGAGTGCCGCCGATCCGGCCGGTGCGGCCACCTATGCCGCCAATGCCGCGACTTATACCGAGAAGCTGAAGGCGGAGGATGCCAAGGTGCGCGCCGCCATGGCAGCCCTGCCGGCCGACCGCCGCCGCATCATCACGACCCACGACGCCTTCGGCTATTTCGCCGCCGCCTACGGCCTGGAGATCCTGGCGCCCGAGGGCATCTCGACCGATTCGGAAGCCTCCGCCGCCGGCATCGCCCGCCTGATCGAGCAGATTCGCGAGACCAAGGTGCCCGCCGTCTTCCTGGAAAACGTCACCGACCCCCGCATGATGCAGGAAATCGCCAAGGAAACCGGGGCGCGCATAGGGGGCACGCTCTATTCCGATGCGCTCTCTGATGCCAAAGGCCCTGCGCCGACCTATATAGACATGTTCGAAAACAATGTGGCGCAGCTCGCCGCCGCGTTGGGCTCATGACGACGTGTGAATTTGGGGAGTAATTCCATGGACCAGGTCCCCGTGACCGTCCTGACCGGCTATCTCGGCGCCGGCAAGACGACCCTCTTGAACCGCATCCTCACCGAGGAACACGGCAAGCGCTATGCCGTGGTGGTGAACGAATTCGGGGAGATCGGCATCGACAACGACCTCGTGGTGGAAACCGACGAGGAAGTGTTCGAGATGAACAACGGCTGCATCTGCTGCACCGTGCGCGGCGACCTGATCCGCATCCTGACCGGCCTGATGCGGCGCAAGGGCAAGTTCGACGCCATCCTGATCGAAACCACCGGCCTGGCCGACCCGGCGCCCGTGGCGCAGACCTTCTTCGTCGACGAGGACGTGCGCGCCAAGGCCAAGCTGGACGCCGTGGTGACCGTGGTCGACGCCCGCAACATCGAAGCGCGGCTGGCGGATTCGAAGGAAGCGCGGGAACAGATCGCCTTCGCCGACGTCATCCTGCTGAACAAGACCGATCTCGCCAGCGCCGAAGACCTCGACCGCATCGAAGCCGAGATCCGCGAGATCAACGCCAGCGCCGAAATCCACCGCACCAAGGACTCTGTGGTCGATCTCGACAAGATCCTCGATCGCGGCGCCTTCGACCTCGACCGCATCCTGACCTTCGAGCCGGAATTCCTGAAGAACGGCCATATCCACAGCCATAACGACGACATCGCCTCGATCTCGCTGACCGCGATCGACCCCCTGGACGAGAACAAGTTCAACCGCTGGATCTCCAACGTGCTCCAGACCAAGGGGCAGGACATCCTGCGTTCCAAGGGCATCCTGTCCTTCGACGGCCAGGACGATCAATTCGTCTTCCAGGGCGTGCACATGCTGATGGACGGCGACTATCGCCGGCCCTGGGCGCCGGACGATCCGCGCATCTCGCGCATCGTCTTCATCGGGCGGAATCTCGACGTGCCGGCGCTGAAGGCGGGTTTCGAGGCCTGTCGTGCCTGAGTTCGGCTCTTTCCAGGACGAAGTCTACGCCGACCGCCTGTCCCCGAGCCGGGTCGACTGTTTCCCGCAGGAAGCCGGCATCCTCGGCTTCGTGATGGGGGCCGGGCGGCGCCTGTTCCTCTCGCTCGACGACGGGCGGCTCGCCCATGGCACGCTGGACGATCCGGCCGAATTCGTGGCCGTCGAGGCTCACGACGGGGTTTCCCTGGCGCTCTGCGCCGGACCCAAGGGCGGCGTCGTCTCCGGCGGGGACGACGGCCGCGCCGTGCTGCTCTCGGATGCGGGCGAGATCACCGAACTGGTGGCGCCGGGCAAGGAATGGGTCGGCGCCGTCGCCGCGTCGCCGGCCTCGGGCCTGATCGCGCTCGGCACGGGCAAGACCCTTCGCCTCTTCGACGCTGCGGGCAAGGCGCTCGGTTCGGCACCGCCGGCCGCGACCACCATCATGGGCCTCGCCTTCAACCCCAAGGGCAAGCGGATCGCCGTCGCCGCCTATGGCGGGGCGACGCTGTGGTTCGCCGGCGGGCTCAATGGCACGCCGAAGCTCCTGCCCTGGAAAGGCAGCCACATCTCGGTCGTGTGGAGCCCGGACGGCCGCTTCGTGGTCACCGGCACGCAGGACAAGGAACTGCACGGCTGGCGCGTCGAGGACGAGGTCGACATGCGCATGTCGGGCTATGCCGCCAAGGTGAAGAGCTTCTCCTGGTCGGCCGACGGCCGCTGGCTCGCCTGTTCGGGGAGCCCGATCGTCACCGCCTGGGACTTCATCGGCAAGGGCCCCATGGGTCGGCCGCCGCATCAATTCGGCGGCGGCGAGGAATTCCTCGCCACCCATGTCGCGGCCCATCCGGCGCTTCCCGTGGTGGCCGCCGCCTTCGAGGACGGCCGCATCGAAATGGGCCGCTTCGGCATCGAAGGCCAGGTTCTCCTGAAGGAAGCCGGCGGCGGCATGCCGAGCGGCCTCGCCTGGACCCCGGCCGGAGACCGCCTGGTGATGACCACCGAAGACGGCGAACTCTTCGTCATCGACCTCGACGACCTCAAGGTCGCCGCGGAGGGGGCGAAGAAGCGGCGGTAGGAGTCCCTATTCCGCGGCTTCGAGCGCGCTGGCGACCGCCTTCGGGTCGTGCAGGATGACGCGGAAATAGGCGGCGAGCGCTGTGTCCGGCTTGCGGCTGCGGCCGCGCTCGATGTCGCGGAGGCGGTCGTAGCCGATCCGGAAGCGATCGGCGAAGGCCCGTTGGGTCAGGCCGGTCGCGGCGCGGGCGCGCTGCGCCAGGGCCGCGAAGGCATAGCGCTCGATCTCGGCTTCCGTCATCGGCGGATTGTCCGGATCGGTCAGGGCGGCCGCGGTGATTTCCGCGTCGGCCATCGCCTCCAGCCGGGTGCGCTCCTGCTCCGTCATGTTCGACGGGGCGCTGGGATCGAGCTTAAAACGGGCCAT
>JAYSCC010000387.1:0-3804 GCA_041915065.1 Zavarzinia sp. | reverse complement strand
CTCCGACGGTGCGCCGCTGATCGAGGATCCGGACTATCGCCGCAAGCTGGCCGAACTCGAGATCGACCTGACCGCGCTCGAATATACCGAGCTGCGGACGCTCGCCCGCGAGAGCCAGGGCAAGGGCCCGGGCCCCGAATCCTCGATCCTCAAGATCAAGGGCACGGAGATCCAGCAGGCGATCACCGAACTCGCGGTCGAGGCGGCAGGCTACTACGGCTTCGCCTTCAACCGCCGCGCCATGGACGGCGCCAACGAGCCGCTGGTCGGCCCGGCGGCCACCGCTTTTGCGGCGCCGAGCTACTTCAACATGCGCAAGACCTCGATCTACGGCGGGTCGAACGAAATTCAGAAGAACATCATCGCCAAGATGGTGCTGGGGCTCTGAGGGCGGGGAGAGAGACCATGGACTTCAATTACAGCGACGAACAGAAACTGCTGATCGACAGCGTCGAGCGCTTCATCCAGGACGACTATGATTTCGACACCCGCCGGGCCATCGTGAAATCGGAAGAGGGTTTCCGGCGCGACCTGTGGCAGCAGTTCGGCGAACTCGGCTGGCTCGCCGTGCCCTTCTCGGAAGAGGACGGCGGGCTGGGCGGCTCCCCGATCGAGACCATGATCATCATGGAAGCCTTCGGTAAGGGCCTCGTGGTGGAACCTTACCTGTCCACCGTGGTGCTGGCCGGCGGCTTGCTGAAGGCCGGCGGTACGGCCGACCAGCGGGCCTCGCTACTGCCCGAGCTGATGGCCGGCAGCCTGATCGTCGCCGTCGGCTACGCGGAGCCGACCTCGCGCTTCAACCTGGCCGATGTTTCGACCAAGGCGGAGCCCGCGGGCGAAGGCTTCGTGCTGAACGGCCGGAAATCCGTCGTCCTGCACGGGCCGATGGCCGGCAAATTCATCGTCAGCGCGCGCACCGCGGGCGGCCAGCGTGACGCGGAGGGGATCACCCTGTTCCTGGTCGATGCCGGGGCGGCGGGCGTCTCGCGTCAGGACTATCCGACGGTCGACGGGCTGCGCGCCTCCGAACTCGTGCTGAACAATGTCGCGGTCGGGCCGGAAGACGTGGTCGGCCCCGTGGGCGGCGGTTTCGCGCTGCTGGAGCAGGTGATCGACGAGGCCACGGCGGCGGTCTGCGCCGAAGCCGTGGGCGCCATGGAGAAGCTGCACAAGACGACGCTCGAATATGCCCGCACCCGCGTGCAGTTCGGCCAGCCGATCGGCCGCTTCCAGGTGATCCAGCATCGCCTCGTGGACATGTACATGGCCTATGAGCAGGCGAAGTCCATGGCACTGATGGCCAACCTGAAGCTGGGTGCCAGCCCGGCCGAACGGCGGAAGGCGGTTTCCGCCGCCAAGGTGCAGATCGGCAAGTCGGCCCGCTTCGTCGGCCAGCAGGCGGTCCAGCTCCACGGCGGCATGGGCATGACCGATGAGCTGAACGTCGGCCATTACTTCAAGCGCCTGACCATGATCGAGACCCTGTTCGGCAATACCGATTACCACCTGAAGCGTTACGCCGCGGCGTAACGCCGAAGGTTCTGCCACCGCCTGCCTCAGGGCAGGCGGAACAGGCCCGCAGGGGCCCCGTAATGGGCCGGCCAGTCGGCATAGGCGACATCGGTCGGCCCGATCACGTAAGCGATCGCATACCAGCGGCCATCGACCCGCTCGAACAGGGCGAAGGTCGTATCGCCGTCCAGGTCTTCCGCCATGTCGGCCAAGCCCGTGGTGGCGAAATCGATCGGGGCGCCAGCCTTGGTGCGGGGATGCAGGGTGGCGAAGGCCCAGTCGCCCTGGACGCGGATCACATCGACGACGAAGACCACCGCCTGATGCAGCTCGGCCTCCACGGCCGGGCGCAGCGCGTCGAGGATCGGCTTTCGCCGCGGATCATCACGGGCGATCTCCTCGACCGGTGCCTCCCCAGCCACGATGCCCTGCGCCAGCACGGACGATCGCGGGGCCGCCGACAAGGCGGCGAGGGCGAGAAGCGAGGCGTAAACCAGTCTCCGCATAAGGGGCTCCATCGGCGATGCGCCATCTTGGCGGATGCCATCTACGTTGCCTATGCTGACCGTCACAGATCGGCCGGCGTCACCCGATCGGATCTTTGATCAGGCCGATCGCGACCGTCTCGATCGCACCCGTTGGATCGATCTAGAATTCTCGCTATGGTCGAGATTGGGCAATGCAATCTCGGATCGAGGGCGCGACGTGGGCAGGCCTGCCGGTTCCAACGCTGCGGTATTCCTGCTGCCGCTCTTCTACCTCGTCGGCAACGTCGTGTTTGCCTTGAACCGGATCGGTTCTCCGGCGGCGTGTCGCAGCGGCGACGGCCTGACGGATATCGACCATCTCGCCCTGATGATTCCGGCCATCCGCCGCATCGTCCGATCGTCGGCGACGGATTGCGCGCGGGCCATGACGGCCCTCGACGTCCTCGGCGCCGCCTTCCTGACTTATGCACTGGTGCTCGTGCCGCTCTATGGCGCGAGTTATGCGCTCCTCCGCTGGCGCAAGGCGGAAACGCAGGTCTTGCCAGTGCGGCAAGACGCACCGAAAGGCGCCGACCTCGCCAAGGCCCTGGCACTCGTGCACATGGTGGCGTGGAGCACCCTGATCTTGATGGCGTTCGACACCGGCACATCCGCCACGGACTCGCGCTATTTTCTGGGCGCCAGGGGTGACGCTGGCCTGTTGCGCTATCCGCTTTTTCTGGCTGCTTCCATGGCAGCGGCGACATTCCAGCCTTACATCTGGCTCCGCCGCGCCAGCTTGGCAGGCAGGAACCCCAGTCCATAGGGGGTGATGGAGCGGCCGATCTTGGCGCAAGGACCGGCCCTGCCTATGCTGGCAGCCCCGATCCGCCGGAGTCACCATGACCGAGCCTTCGCCCCTGCCGTTGCCGGCGACCGACGATGCCAGTATCGCGGCGCTGACCGATGCCTATTTCAAGCGGACGCGGGCGATCGTCGAGATGTTCGGCGATGTCGAGGTGACTTATGCCGTCTTCATGCGCCGGCCGGTGCTGTTCGCCGGCAAGCCGGCGATCGACTGGCTCCAGGCGGTGGCGGCGGCGCGGGGCACGCGTTTCGTGATCGAGCCGCGCTACGCCGAGGGGGACTGGGTCGGGGCGGGCGAGCCGATGCTCTATATCACCGGCTCCTTCGCCGCACTGGTGGAACTCGAGACGCTCTATCTCCAGAAGATCGGGGCCGCCTGCGTCGCCGCCTTCAATGCCTATTCGATGTGCTGCGAAATGCCCAAGGTGGCTTTCCTCGCCATGGAGGCACGCCATACCACCGGTCCCGAAATGATGGCGCTGATGGCCTATGCCGCCGCCGTCGGCTCTGCGGCGGCGAAGCGGGCGGTCGGTGCCACGGGCTTCATCGGCGGCGCCAACGATGCGACGGCCGCCTTCTTCGGGGCGACTGCCGGCCTCGGCACCATGCCGCACGCCCTGATCGGCTATGCCGGCTCGACCGTGCGGGCGGCGGAAATGTTCGTCGCCGCCAACCCGGGCGTGCCGCTCACCATCCTGCCCGACTATTACGGCCGCGAAATCTCGGATTCGCTCGACGTCTGCCGGCGGTTTCCCGAGATGGCGGCAGAGGGCCGTCTCTCGGTCCGGCTCGACACCCACGGCGGCCGCTTCCTCGAAGGGCTCGACCCGCAGGCGAGCTATGCCGTGCTGGAACGCCACGCGCCCGGTTCCTTCCGCCAGTACCGGACGGAAGAAGAGCTGAAATGGCTGGTCGGCACCGGGGTTTCCGCCGCCGCCGTGTTCCGCCTGCGCGA
>JAYSCC010000386.1:0-3808 GCA_041915065.1 Zavarzinia sp. | reverse complement strand
CGTTATGGCTACGAGATCACCCTGACCTGCCCGCAGCCGACGGCGATGGTCTGTCTGCTGGCGGTCCATCCGGATCGCGCCTTCGACATGCGCTCGGCCGAGAGTTTCTTCACCAATCCGGATGTGCCGACGTCGACCTATCGGGATCTCTACGGCAATCGCTGCCGTCGCTTGGTGGCGCCGGCGGGCGACCTGATGATGTGGGGCGACGCCACGATCGAGGACGGCGGCCAGCCGGACGTGAAGGTGCCGACGGCCCGGGAGATCCCACCGGCCGAACTGCCGGACGAATGCCTGGTTTATCTGCTGGGCAGCCGCTACTGCGAGACCGACCTCCTGAGCCAGACCGCCTGGGATCTGTTCGGTGCCCTGCCGCCGGGCTGGGCACGGGTGCAGGCGATCTGCGACTTCGTCCACAATCACATCAGCTTCGACTATATGAAGGCGCGAGCGACGCGGACCGCCTATGAAGCCTTTCGCGAACGGATCGGTGTCTGCCGCGACTATGCCCATCTCGCCGTCGCCCTGTGCCGCTGCCTGAATATTCCGGCGCGTTACGTCAACGGTCACCTGGGCGACATCGGCGTGCCGGTGGTCGATCCGATGGATTTCAGCGCCTGGATCGAAGTCTTCCTCGAAGGCCGCTGGTTCACCTTCGACCCGCGCAACAACAAGCCGCGGATCGGCCGCATCGTGGTGGCGCGCGGGCGAGATGCGGCCGATGTCCCGCTGGTCAATTCCTTCGGGCCGCATGTCCTGAAATCCTTCCGCGTCTGGACCTACGAAGTCCCCGCCGCCACCACCGCCTGATCCCGGCGCGGCTGCCTTGCAGCCGGCGCTCTTTCCAAGCGGCCTGTCGGTCGGCATAGTGTCCGGCCCATCGACCAGGGCCGTCATGACCATCGGTATCGCCACGAATATCCCGACGCCGGGCTTGCGCAGCTTCCTGCGCGAGGCACGGGCGATTGCGGCCGTGGGGCTGCCGTTGGCGCTCGGGCAATGGGCCGGGGTCGCTATGCTGACCACCGATACGATCATGCTGGGCCGCGTCTCGCCCGAGGTGCTGGCGGCGGCGGCGCTCGGCTTTTCGATCGTCATGCTGCCCATGATGTTCCTGATCGGCCTCGCCCAGGGTGCGACGCCGCTGATGGCCCACGCCCTGGGTGCCCGGGTGCGCTACCTGCGCGACGTGCGGCGGAGCTTTCGTCAGGTGCTGTGGGCGACCGGGATCGTCTGCGTGCCGGTGATCGCGGCCTGCTGGCAGGTCGGTGCGCTGCTCCGCCTGATCGGGCACGAGCCGGCGCTGGCCGACGCGACCCAGGATTACGTGCGGGCGGTCTCGCCCACGCTGCTGACCAGCGCGTGGTTCGTGGTCTTGCGCAATTTCATGGCCACATTCGACCGGCCGCGGGCGGCGCTGGTGATCGCGCTCCTGCAGGTGCCGGTCAACGGGTTGTTCATCTATGTGCTGATCTTCGGGCATCTGGGCTTGCCGGCCCTGGGCGCGGTCGGGGCCGGCATCGGCTCCAGCCTGTCGGGCCTGCTCGCCCTCGTGACCCTCGGTGTCTTTCTGGCGCGCGATCGGCAGTTCCGCCGCTTCCATCTGTTCGGCCGCTTTTGGCGGGCGGATTGGCCGCGCCTCGGCCATATCTTCCGCCTCGGCACGCCGATCGGCCTGACCATCACCTTCGAAGTGATGCTGTTCTCGGCGGCGGCGCAGATGATGGGACTGATCAGCCCGCTGGCGCTGGCCGGGCATCAGATCGCCATTCAGATCGCCTCGACGACCTTCATGGTGGCGCTCGGACTCGGCCAGGCGGCGAGTATCCGGATCGGGGTCGCCGCCGGGGCCCGCGATGCCGTGGCGGTCAGGCGAACCGGCTGGACCGCGCTGGTGCTCGGCTGCGGCTTCATGGGGGCGATGGCGGTGGTCATGGTGATCTGGCGGAGCGCCATCGCCGGCCTGTTCCTGCCCGATCAGCGCGGGCCGGAGGAACTCGAGGTGCTGGCCTTCGCCTGTGATTTCCTGGTCCTGGCCGGGCTGTTCCAGGTCGTGGACGCGGCCCAGGTGGTCGCGGTCAACCTGCTGCGCGGGTTGCAGGATGCCCGGGTGCCGATGATCTATGCGATCGGCTGCTATTGGGTGATCGGCATGACCGCCTCCTGGGCGCTGGCCTTTCCGCTCGGCCTCGGCGGCCTCGGCATCTGGTGGGGCTTCGTCGCCGCCATCGGCACATTCGCCACGCTGCTGGTCCGGCGTTTCGCCCGGCGCGAACAGGTGCCCTCCTACCGGGCGCTCTTTGCGCTATAAGCGGGCATGAGCAAGATCCGTCTCGACCAACTCCTCGTCGACCGCGGCCTGGCGGAGAGCCGGACGCGGGCGCAGGCCATCATCATGGCCGGCAATGTCTTCACCGGGACCCGACGGCTCGACAAGGCGGGCGACAAGGTGGCGGAGGACATCGCCATCGACGTGAAGGGCGAGCCGCACCCCTGGGTCTCGCGCGGCGGGCTGAAGCTGGTCAAGGGCCTCGATCAATTCGCCGTCGATCCCGCCGGCCTGACCGCGATCGACGTCGGCGCCTCGACCGGGGGCTTCACCGACGTACTGCTTTCCCGCGGCGCCGCCCGGGTCTATGCCGTCGATGTCGGCCACGGCCAGCTCGCCTGGAAGCTGCGAAACGATCCCCGCGTCACCGTGCTGGAGCGGACCAATGCCCGCCATCTCGATGCGACGCTGATCCCCGAACCGGTCGATCTCGTGGTCTGCGACGCCAGTTTCATCGGCCTCGAAGTGGTGCTGCCCGCAGCACTCGCCCTGACCCGGCCGGGCGCCCGCCTGATCGCCCTGATCAAGCCGCAGTTCGAAGTCGGCAAGGGCAGGGTCGGCAAGGGCGGCGTGGTGCGCGAGCCCGAATTGCACAAGGAAGTCTGCGACCGGATCGAAGCCTGGGTCGCGGGCCTGCCCGGATGGCGCGTGCTCGGCGTGACCGAGAGCCCGATCAAGGGGCCGGAGGGCAATATCGAATTCCTGATCGGAGCGCAGCGTGATGCCTGAGACCCTGGAAGCCGTGGTCAGCCGCCTGGGCGCCCAGGGCGACGGTACGGTGGAAACGCCGCGCGGTATCTTCCACGTTCCCTTCGCCCTGGCGGGTGAGAAAGTGCGGATCGCCCTTGAAGGCAAGGCGGCCAAGCTGGAGGCGGTGCTCGAAGCCTCGCCCGACCGGGTCGAGCCGGCTTGCCCGGTGTTCGGGCGCTGCGGCGGCTGCCAGTTGCAGCATCTGGCGCCGGACGCCATCGCCGAATTCAAGCGGAACGGCATCCGGGCGGCATTGGCCCATCGCGGTTTCGGCGACGTGGACGTGCTGCCCACCCTGTCGCTCCCGGCGGGGGAGCGGCGGCGTGTCCGCTTCGCCGTGCTCCGGGTCGGCCGGCGGATCTTCTTCGGCTTTCATGAACGGCGCGCCCATCGCCTGGTCGATGTCGATGCCTGTCCGGCCATCCTGCCCGGGCTAAACCGGCTGGTGGCGCCGCTGCGCGCTCTCGCCGAACGGATCGCCTTCGAGGCGGCGACGGTCACCTTGCTGCCCGGCGGCATCGACCTCGCCCTCGACGGCAAGCTGAAACTCGACCTCTCGACGCGGGAAGCCCTGGCCGACTTCGCCGAGGCCCAGGGCATCACCCGGATTTCCGCTGCCGGCGAGATGGTGCTGGAGAAGGGTGGCCCCAGCCTCGCCTTCGCCGGGGTCAGCGTGTCGCCGCCGGCCGCCGGCTTCCTGCAACCGAGTGCGGCGGGCGAGGCGGCCCT